>NZ_BAABKC010000030.1:0-1078 GCF_039543625.1 Streptomyces similanensis
GAGCCGATCGCCCAGGGCACGCCGACGTCGTCGGGGCCGGCGGTGAGGGTGTTGTTGGGGCCCTTGCGGTAGGTGGTGCCGATGGGGTGGACGGGGGGGAGGTAGACGACGTCGAAGCCCATCGCGGCGATGGCGGGCAGGCGGCGGGCGGCGGTGGTGAAGGTGCCGTGCGGCTGCTCGGGGGTGCCCTCGGAGCGGGGGAAGAACTCGTACCAGGCGCCGTACAGGGCGCGCTCGCGTTCGACCTGGAGGGGCAGCGGGTCGGAGGAGGTGACCAGCTCGCGCAGGGGATGGCGGGCCAGCACCGCGGCCACCTCCGGCGTCAGCGCCGCCGCCAGCCGCGTCATGACCGGCAGCGCGTCGTCCTCCATGACCCGGACGGCGTCCAGCAGCGTCGCGCGCTCCGGGCCCTCGGGCGCCGCGGCGGCCGCCCGGGTGTGCAGGTCGGCGCCCTCCTCCAGGACCAGCCCGGCGTCGATCCCGGCCGGCACCTTGATGCCGGCCGTGTGCCGCCAGGTGGCGACCGGGTCGCTCCATGCCTCCACGTGGTAGGTCCAGCGTCCCGGCGCCCCCGGTGTCACCTCGGCGCCCCAGCGGTCGGAGCCGGGGGCCAGCTCGCGCATCGGCGTCCACGGCCCCGGGCGGCCCTCCGGGTCCGTCAGCACCACGTCGGCGGCCACCGCGTCGTGGCCCTCGCGGAACACGGTGGCGGTGACCTGGAACGTCTCGCCGGTCACCGCCTTGGCCGGACGCCGGCCGTACTCCACGGCCGGACGTACGTCCCGCACCGGAACGCGGCCGATGACCGCGGTCGGACTCGCGGTCGGACTCGGGGTCGAACTCATGGTGTCACCTCCACCGTGCTTGCGGCCGGGCTCGCGCCCGGCCGGGAACCGGAACCTGCTGGGGTGTGCGGGACGCGGTCTCCCGCGCCCCGGGGACTACGCGCCGGCCGGGGACGGCGCCTCGTCGGCGCGGACCTCGGCCGCGCGCACCTGCGCGCCGCGAACCCTGCCGCCCGCCCGCGCCCGCGCGGCCCGGACCTTGCCGGCCACCCGCGCCTCCGCCGGCCCGGCCT
>NZ_BAABKC010000031.1:0-12169 GCF_039543625.1 Streptomyces similanensis
GGTGCCCAGACCGCCCGAGACGGTGACCGTCGTCAGCCGACCGGCGCCGTCATAGCCGTTGGTGGTGGTACGGGTCGTGCTGCCTGACGTCTCCGTAACGGTGGTGGAGTTGCCCCACCGGTCGTACTGGGTGGTCTTGGTGGGCAGCGTGGTGGGGTTGGAGCCGCCACCGGTGATGGCCGCAGCCGGCCCGGTCTGGCAGACTGCGTCGGCCCACTCGGGGCGACCACCGCAGGTGCCGGTCCCGTCACCGGTGTAGTAGGTGGTGATGGTCGTACCGGCGTCCGTCCCGCTGGAGGCGGGCTGGCTGGTCTTGATGACCCGGCCCTGGTCGTCATAGCCAGTGGTGGTGTTGATCGCCAGGCCACCCGGGTCCTGGGTGGTGTTCCCGCAAGGTCGGGGTGAGGGTGTTGACGTACCAGGTGCCCTTGGAGTCCTTGAAGAACGGCGGGCCAGCCTGCTGGTCCGTGCCCGTCCGGGGACGGTAGTTGTAGGTGACGGTCAGCTTGGGCGGATTGGACGCCGCGTTCGCGGAGTTCACCCGCTTCCACGGCAGGCTCGATACCTCGTCCGTAGCCCGCAGGCCCATATTCGACGTCGTGTTCTTCGCCGAAGGCCAGGTCTGCGCAAGCGTCGTGACATCAGCACTGATCCAGCCGTCCGGCTGCGTCGAACAGCCCGGGTTGCCGGTCGTCGCGGTCGATGTAGCGAACTTCTGGTTCCACGTCGGCTGAGCGGTCCAGCGCGAGGAGGTCGAGGGCTTGCCGGTGTCCCAGACCTCCCACCCGTACGCCTTGCAGTCGGTGTTGCCCGAGTGGAAGTTCCACAGCGACAGCTTCGCGGAGGAGACCAGCGCGTCGGCGAACGGCGCGGTGTTCCACGTGATGAACGGCCGCGCGGTCCGCGCGGTGCCGTCGGCGTTCTTCGTACCTGGGTTGCCCAGGTCCAGCTCGGTGTCGGCCGACCAGTCGACCGTCTCACCCTGCTGAACGTAGGTGTCGAAGACGTTGCTCAACGCCGCGGTGGACGGGTCCACCGTGACCGGGAACTGTGTCTTCGGATCGGCGAGGAAGTCGGCGTCCGGGGTGAAGACCAGGTCGATGCTGGAGCCGTGCTGGACGACCTTCAAGCCGACCTTCGCCCGGTGGGTGTGCTCACCGGAGACCTTGTCGGTGGTGGCGTCCCACATCACCGGCGCGGGCATCACCGCACGCTTCTTGCCCGTCTTGGCATCGGTGAACACCACACTGCCGTCGGCCTGCTGCGCCGCCTTCAGGCCCTTGGCCTTCAGCGGCATGGTGTAGGCGTAACCGTCGGAGGCGGGGCGCTGCTTGACGGTGACGTACTGCTCGAAGCCGGTGCGCGTAGCCTCCACCACCACATCAGCGCCCGGAACCGCATCGCGGTAGGTGGCCTTCGGCCCGTCCAGCACCGGAGCGGGCAAGCCTCCCTTCCACTGCAGTTCGACCTGCTCCTGCCCTTGGCCGAGAGTGACCAGAGTGCGCGGCTCGGCCTGGCCGGCCGCCTTCAGTGACGCGGGTTTGGAGCCGCCCTTGCCGCCCAGGACCAGGCCCTGGGGGTGGGCCGCAGGTGCCACCGAGCCGTCCGCGCGGGCCACCAGGTCCAGGTCAACATCAACCCACTGGCGGTTGCGCTTAAAACGCACCGGCCCGGCCGACGTCTCGGTGGTCAGTGAACCGTTGGGGTTGACCCACGTCGTGGACGTTTCGGTGCGCTCCGACAGCGCCTCCACACGCCTGCCCGACAACCGCGCCGCCACGCGCGCCGACGGCACGTCAGCCGCCTGCGTCGCCCAGCGCTTACCCGCCTTGGCGGCCGTGCTCTCGGACTGGATACGGGGTGCGGCGAAGGCCGTCTCGCTGCCCTCGAGGACCGAGACGGATAGCGCCAGGGCCAGTGAACCGGCTATGGGCGCGGCCACTCTCCGAACAAGCCCCCGTCGCCATGTCTGGTCAGGCTGACGCTCCTGTGTCCCCAAGGCCCGAACCGCACCCGGCCCCCAGGGTGCGGCAACTCGGGTGGCGGGCCGGTGACCTGGAGCTTCCGCGAGAGGAGAAGCTCGCTCGTCCCAGGCCAGGGCGTACGGCTGCGGCGTGACGGCTGGAGTGGGGGTGGAGCGAGGGCGCGGGCCGGACGTCTCTCGGCGATGGTTGAACTCTTGTTCTGGATCACTTTCGGCTCCGTGACGCCGCCACACTGTGTGGCGGTAGCGCTTCTCGGAGTAATGCGTGGAGTCGCCCGAAATCAGCTGCGGTCAAGGTGGCTGGGCTGACAGTTCGGGTCCGCGGAAGAGAGTGTGCCCCGGTTGGAGGAACTGTTGTTCCCGTCGATCGCGGACATCGCAGTGCGGTCGGTGGACGCCAGCATTGCGATAGTGCGGGCCGACGCGGAATGCACCGCGAATGGCGCCGCTTGCCCGGCGTGCAAGGTCTGGCCGAACCGGGTTCGTGGTTCTTGCCTGCGGTTTCCCGCTGATGTGCTCAGCGCCGGACAAAGCGGGGAGCTGCGGCCCGGACACGGCCGGAGTCGGCACCGGCCAGGGCCGCGGGAGCAGGGGCGTTCGGCCGACCAACCAGGCCCAGCGCGTGAGCAACTGGGCCCGGCGTGCGTCCAGTTGCCACAGCGTGGCGTCGATGAACCGCAGCTCCTCGACCGGTGGCGGAACATGTGTGGTCCGGAGTGTGCTCCACGCCACCTCGTAGGACACTCGCCACTCGCCTACTCAGACCGTACTCAAGCCCCGAGACAGCCGCTGCTGTCGCGCCGGTCGATCCCGGCGCTTTAGCGGAGCCCTCCCGCACACTGGCCCATGTTGTCCTGCGAGGGCCGGCGCGCGCGAGGGCGCCGCTGGAGTGTGCGCCGTTAGCAGTTGTCGTAGGCCGGCAGGCCGGCGAAGCGCGCCGCCAGGAAAAGCTGCACGGACGTCTCGCGCGCGGCGGCCTCCTCCACGTGCTCGCCGAGCAGGTCGCGGACCTTGTGGACGGTGGCGCCCTTGGCGCACCAGTCGCGCACGAGGGCGTCGTCCTGTCCCACGGGAACGATCTCGTCGGTGACCGCATGGTAGTCGTAGACCGGTACCGAGGGCGCCTGAGCGCCGAGGGTGTCCTTCTTGAGGACCGCGGCGACCGAAGGGACGCCCAGCGGGTCGGGTACCGTGGTGTCTCGGGAGAGCTTGCGGAAGGCGAAGCCGGTGAGGACGTCCGACTCGCACTTGCCCTTCAGCGCCGCGAAGTCCTGGCGACCGCGCGTGTTCAGCAGGGAGTCGATATTCGATTCGGGCCACTCGGTGGCGATGCCCGCGGCGGCGGCGAACTCGAAGCCGGAGAACGCACCGCCGTCCAGGTAGCGGGCGACTGCGGCCGGATCGGAGGGTGTGCCGCCCATCGCGGCACCGACCAGTTTCACGTCCGGGGCGTAGCTCGGCTGGAGTTGGACCGCCCACCCGGTCGCGTGGGCGCCGCCCGAATAGCCGCTCAGGGCGTACGGGTTGCCCGGGCCGATCCCGGCGGTGTCGAAGTTCTTGACTGCCCGGATGCCGTCGAGCACCGCGTGGCCCTCCTGGGGGCCGGCCAGGAATACGGACCTGGGTCCTTCATGGTCGGGCAGTGCGACGGCCCAGTTCGCGGCGAGAAGTTCGATGCCCAGGGCGGCGTCCTGGTTGTCCTGACCGATGGCGACCTGGTACGACGGCGCGCACTGGGTGCCGAGGCTGTCCTCGGGTGACTGGAGGGAGACGACGGGGCGCGGGCCGTGGCCGGCCCAGGCGGTCAGCGGCACGATCAGCGTGGTCACGGCCAGTTCGGGCCGGTCGTGCGAGTCGTTGGTGCGGTAGGAGATCTGCCAGACGTCGACCGGCATGGGGATCCAGTCGAGTGTGGGCTTGGGCACCGGGCGGCTCGCGACGATCTGCCCGGGGTGGAAGTCGGCGATGTTCGCGGGCGCCGCGTAGAACGGGTCCTGGTCCGGGACCACCGAGCCGGGGGCCGGGGCGGTGGCGGCGACGGCGACGGCGGTACCGGACAGCGGCAGCACCGTCGCGGTGAGTCCCGAGAGAACCATGACGGCGGCAGCGAGGCGTCTCTTCATGTACGTGCTCCTGGGGAAGGGAGAGAGGTGGGGAGTGGTGGGCAAGCCCGGTGACGGATGGGTTACCGGCCAGTAAATTGGGCTGCGTACCATGATGTGGGAGCTCCGGCCGGTCCGGCCCCAGGTGCCGTCCAGAGTTCGGCGAGGTGCTTTGTGACAGATGACAAAAGCAGGACTCTCAGCTTCGGCGGAGTTCCGCTGCAGCTTCGGCTCACCGCCATGGCGCCCGACCTGGTGCCCCGCGTCGTCGCGCGGCTGGCCGCGTTGCTGCCCGTCTACACGACACTGCCGCGCGAGGCGTTGGACGGAGACATCACCAGGGTCGTCGAACGCGGCATCCGCGACTTCGGCGAGGTGTTGTCCACCGGCCGCCTGCCGGGCCCCGAACAGCTCGACGCGGTCCGCGAGTCGGCGGCACGCCGGGCTGAGGAGGGCCTGCCGCTGGAGGCAGTGGTCAGCGCGTACTTCATGGGCGCGCAGGAGTGCACAGCGGCGGTGTCCTCAGCCGCCGAGCCGGCGGACCTGCCCGCCGTGGTGGCCGTCAACCAACTACTGCTCGAATACTTGCGGTTGGTGACGCAGGCCGTCAGTGCGGGCTTCTTCCACGAGCACCGGGCAGCGTTCGGGGAGGAGCACAGCGCCCGGCAGGCGCTGCTGGCGGCCCTGCTCGACGGTGGCCCCGTCCGGCAGGCCGCGGAACGGGCCGGACTGGCGGTGCCCGACTGCTACCTGGTGCTCAGCGTCGCCATCGGCCGGCATCCCGACGAGAACGCTCCAGGCGTGGATCCCGTGGTGGCGGCCCGGCGCAAACTCAGACGACTGCGACGAGAGTTCGACCGGCAGGCGAGGGAGCCGGTGCTGACCGACCTGACCGCCGACGGTGGTCTGGTGCTGGTGCCCAGCCAGGTGGCAGCGACAAAGTGGCGGGCCGAGCACTGGGAGCGGCTGTCGGCGGGTATCGTCCAACTCGGCCGCATGTGCGGCGCCGACCTCACAGTGGGTGCGGAGCCGGCCCCGGCCGAAGGTGTGCCGCAGGCCGCCCGGCTGGCCGCCGAGGTCCGGACGGTCGCCGCCGTCTTCAGCCGCGGCCCGGGCTTGTACCGCCTCTCCGACGTGCTCGTCGAATATCAGCTGACCCGGCCCACACCCGCCCGTGACCGGCTCGCGGTACTGCTGTGCCCGCTGGCGGAGCGGCCGGAGATGCTGCAGACCCTGCGTGTCTTCCTGGCCAACGGCCTCGACCGCCGCCGGACGGCCGCCCAACTCCTAATCCACCCGAACACCGTGGACTACCGTCTACGCCGCACCGGCGAACTCACCGGCCTCGACGTCGGCCGCGGTGAGGACCTCCCCACCCTCTACGCGGCACTCGCTGCCCACGACATCGCCGCCGGGGACGACACTCGTCGAGCCTGAGACTCGCGCACGCCGCACTTTGCCGGGGCCGGAGCATCGGTTAGGCCCTTCTGGTGATCTGGGGGCACAGGTCGTCCGGGATGTCGGACGGAGTGCGTCGGGTGGCTGTCGGCGGGGGACGGCCTGCGTTCAAAGTGGACGAAGAAGGAATGTTCGGAACGGTCATTCCGGGCGTGCCGGTCGCGGATGCCCTGCGAGGTCGACCAGCCTCCGCTCCGCTCCGAGACACTGAGGCGGGTGACGCCCGAACGCCCCATGCCCTGCCGCACGACCGGCTGTCGGGGCTGTTGCGCACCGGAGGTGCAGCGAGGTGCTGCCCCTGGCCCGTCATGGGCCGGGGACTGCGCCGCAGCCGCTTGCAGAACCGGCTGCGCCTGCACGGCGCCCCCGTCGCCGCCGCCATCAGCGCCTGGTAGTCCGGTAAGCGCCAGCTTGAGCGGCCGCACGTGCTGATGGCCCTGTCCATGCTGAAGAGCGTCCTGAACCTGTCGACGAACGCGCGAGTTCGCTGCTCGCGCCGCCCGAGCCCCGGAGCCGCCGGGTGAAGGCGGCTGCCACACGGTCCAGGCTCGCCGAAGCCTGCGCTGGACTGCTGAACGACACCCGGGACACGGCGGAGACACGCCGGACCGCCCGCTTGGCCTGCGTGAGCCGCTACCACCCGGTGGACATCGGCGTGCGCGGCCGGGAACACGTGCTGTGGAGTCGCCAGGTACGTGCTGAGACGGACGGCTCGGACCGGGTACATCGTCAGCTACCAGGCGGACCAGCCGGGCACGGTGCCGGTCTGCGGGCGTCGTCCTCCGAACGCTTCGGCGCGTCTTCCAGGACCCGGTGAACGGCACCGCCGTGGCGGAGCTGTTGTCCGCCCGTCCGCTCGCGCGTGGCGAGACCGCCATCGTCGAGCACGTCATCAAGTATGCCGGTAACCGGCCCCGAGCCGACCAGACCGGTCTCTCACTGCACGTTCCCGTCCGGAAACGCGTGATCGAGGTGCGCTTCGACCCCGCCGCGCGCCCATTCGACGCCAGCGGGCGTACACGCACCGTGCGTCTGGACCTTGCCCCGGCCCGTATCGGAATCCGCGTGTCCTGGGACGGCTCCTGAGCGGCGCGCTACCCGGCCGCAAGTGACTGAATTCTGTGACGGCCTGTGACGAGAGGCCGCCGCTGATCTGGCGTTTCACGCCGCGCCATGGGCTCGCTCCGACAATTCACTGGCTCCTTCCGGTGCGTGAGAGCCCGCGCCTACTCTCCCTCTGCTCGCAGCGCTGCGTCTCTCTCCCCACCGACATCAGGAGACTCGATGTACCGACTCAACGGCACCGGCAGACGGCGGCGGGCCGCACTCGGCCTACCCCTGGCCCTCGCGGTCGCCGCCACCGTCACGGGCCTCGCCCAGACCGCGGTCGCCCAGCCGTCACCGAACCCCTCGCCGACCGCGGTGGTGGGCGACGCCCACCCCTCCGACGCCCACCGGTTGGCGGCACTTCCCGGCGGTGAACGGCTGTCGATGTCGGTCGCCCTGCGACCACGCTCCCAAGCTGCTCTGGACGCCCTGGTCAAGGCGGTCGGCGACCCGCACTCGCCTGCCTACCGGCATTTTCTGACGTCACGTCAGTACAACGGGCGCTTCGCCCCCACCACGGCCCAACTCGAACAGGTCGAGAGCTGGCTGAAGGCGCGGGACCTGACCGTCACCGGCAGCACCGCCAACCGGCAGACCGTGACGGTCACTGGCACCGCGGAGCAGGCGGCCAAGGCGTTCGGCACCGCCCTCTCCCGCTACCAGGGCGCGAGTGGGCAGCACTTCTTCGCCCCCGACACCGAACCCGTCGTCCCGGCCGCGCTAGCCGGCGTCGTACGCGCGGTGACCGGCCTGTCCGACCAGGCTGCCGCCCACCGCACGTCCACCGCACCCGCCGGTCCTGGCGGCCCCGGTGGCGGCTACACACCCGCCCAACTGGTCAAGGCGTACGGTCTGTCCGGCCTGACGGGCGGCTTCGACGGCTCCGGCAAGACCATCGGCCTCGTCGAGTTCGACGGTTTCAACCAGAGCGACGTCAACGGCTGGGCTAGTCACTTCGGACTGGGCGCCATCCCTTACAAGGTCGTACCGGTGGACGGCGGCATCAGCTCCGTCGGCGACCCGCTCGAAGCGAACATGGACATCGACGCGGTCGCCGCGTTCGCCCCCAAGGCATCCCAGCTCGTCTACGAGGCCCCGAACACGGACGCCGCCTGGACGCACATGATGGCGCGCATCGCCTCCGACAACGCCATCGACGTACTGACCACGTCCTGGGGCAACGGCGAGTCCTGCGCCTCCTCCTCCCTCATATCCGCCTCGCACGACTCGTTCAACCAGATGGCACTGCAGGGCGTGACCCTGCTCAGCGCCTCCGGCGACCGCGGCGCCTACGGCTGTGCCTACGCCGGTGATTACACCCAGCAGATGGTGTATCCGGCCAGCGACCCGCTCTTCACCGGTGTGGGCGGCACCAAGCTGACTACCTCGGACTCGGCGGGGACCTATAGCAGCGAATCGGTCTGGAACAACAGCAACGACAACAGCAAGAACGACCGCTCGGCGGGCGGCCCCTCCAACATCTACCCCAAGCCCGACTGGCAGCCAGGCACCGGAAAGGCCCGGATGGTGCCCGACGTGGCCCTGGTCGCCGACTTCCAGGCCGGCGGCCTGTCGGTGCTCAACAACGGCCAGTGGGTGTCAGCCGGCGGCACCAGCGTCTCCGCCCCCCTGTGGGCCGGCTATGTCGCCCTGCTCGACCAGAAGGGAGGCAAGCGGCTCGGACAGCTCGACGCCACCCTCTACGGCCTGGCCGCTGGCAGCGACGCGAGCACGTACTTCCACGACGTGACCACCGGTGACAACGGCACGTACAAGGCGGGCACCGGCTACGACATGTGCACCGGCCTCGGCACCCTCCACGGCGACGCGCTGGGCGAGGCGCTGCTCGGCGGCAACACACCGCCCTCCACCGACTTCGCCGTCACGGTGAACCCTGCCACCGGCAGCGCCACCGCCGGCGCCGGCACCACGGCCACCGTCTCGGTGAGCGCCGGCACGACCCCGCCGTCCTCGGTGACCCTCACGGCCACCGGCGCCCCCTCCGGCGTGAGCGTCTCCTTCGACCCGGCCACGGTCACTCCCGGCAAGAGCGCGACCGCCACCTTCACCACCACGGCCGCGACGGCACCAGGAACGTACGACATCACGCTCACCGGCACTGCCGCTTCGGTCACCCACGTCGCGCACTACATGCTGACCGTCACCGCACCGGGCGGCACCAAGCCCACCCTGACCAACCCCGGCAACCAGACCGGCTACCAGAACCGCGCCACTGGCCTCACCCCGGTGGCCACCGGCGGCACCGCACCATACCGGTGGTCGGCGACCGGGCTGCCCCAAGGGCTGGCGATCAACACCGCCACCGGCGTGATCAGCGGCACCCCGAGCGCCTGGGGCAACTACAACACGCGGCTCACGGTCACCGACGCGAACGGGAAGTCGGCAACGGTCTCCTTCTACTGGTTCGTCTTCCTGGGAGCCTGACTCCATAGCGCCCCGTCCGGCCGCTGCGGGTCAGTCCCACTGCCAGCGCAGGCCGACGGCCCCGGCCGGCACATCCGTCGCGATGCTCTGCACCACCCCGTCACCGCCCACCCAGACCTCGCTCTCCGCCCTCTCCGGGGCCCCTGGTGAGCGCTGGGTGATGCGGTGGCACCGAGCAGGCGACTGAGTCCCGAAGTCGACCACCAGCACGTACTCCGCGGTCGGACGGGTGAACCAGCGCTGGTAGAAGAGCAGCGGTCGGCCAGGCGGAAAGCACAACTCGTACTCCACCATGGTGCGTTCGCCACGGCCGAGCGGTTGGTCAAGCAAGATCTCCGCAGCCATCAGCCCGTACCGGCCGGCAACTTCGGCCCGGCCCGCCCGTCCGTACCGGACCTCGCCCAGCCGCGGGGCCTCGCGGCCGGGGTCGTCGATCTGGTAATAGCTGATCAGCCGGAAGGCCCGGTCGACCGCAGACTCCACCACCTTGCGCACCCGCAGCACCCGTTCGCACCGTTCCGGCCCCAGCGTCAGCACGTCGTGCACCGAGCGCACCAGCAGATCTCCCTCGGCCGGCACGGCGAGTCGCTGCATTATCTGGGTGGCCGGCGGCCACACCGTGGAGTGCGACAGTGTCCCGGGTGTGTGCCCAGCCCAGCGCCCGCGCGGCCTGCGTGGACCGAGCAGGGCCAGCAAGGAGGCGCGAGGCAGTCCGAGTACCTGCTCAAGGGCGGCCACCGCCTCCAGTGACGCCTCACGCTCAGGCCGCGACCGGCCCTGCCGCCAGTAGACCAGCGTGGCCCGGGAGATCCGCACGCCGCGGCCCGCGAGATGTTCACGGATCCGGTCCAGGGTCAGCCCCGACCGGTCGACGGCCGCGGACAGCGCCGCCTCGAAGGGCCCATCACGCAGCACCCGGCCAAGGGGACTGTTCAACTCCATTGCATGACTGTAAAGCGCCGGGGGCACATACGGCAGAGGCGTGTGCAAGGTTGTGGACCAGTTGTGCTGCGTCAGGGGTGCGGGCGTGTTGGTTGCCGCCGACGATCCAGTTGAACAGGAAGCCTGGGCGCGGAACGATGACGACGTCACGGTGACGACGCCCAGCCCGGCGCGGAACGTCAGCGACCACGGTAGGGCGTACTCGCACCGGCCAGAGGCATCGCCACAGCGCCACGCTCACGGGAAGCAGCCGGGTACGGCACGAACGGTCGGTGAGCAGCCCCACCGGGATGGTGAACGCCGCGTCGGCCAGCGCGACGACTGAGGCGAGCAGACCGATCTGGGTATTGGTGAGACCGAACGCCGGCACGAGCTGGGGGACCGTGGCAGCGACGGTGCCCTTGTCGGCCCCGTCCACCGCCAGGGTGGCGGCGAGGACCACAACCACTCTGGTACGGGCCGCCCGCCCAGGGCTCTCTCGCCTCGCTCGGCCAGAGACCGGATCAGCCGCTTCATACGTGCTCCAGGGGCTGTGAGTCGGCCGGTAGGCCTGGGCCCTCCGCGTCAGGCTCGCCGGTGGCCGTCGCTCCTGCTGAGGGGTCGCAGGAGCGCGGCGCGGCCGGTGCTGTGCCGGTCCACTTCTCTGCGCGGGGTGCGGGCAGTGGTCCGCGGCGTCCCAGGGCTGAATCCGCGCGGTCCCGAGGTCGGACCCGCGCAGGATCCCGCCGTGCCGGTGGTCGCATCTTCTCCTTCCAGCCGGTCCTGACGAGCCATGCATTGACCGGCATCGCCGTGAAGAACCCGAGGATCATGGCGAGTTGCATCATCATCCAGTAGGTGGCCGTGGTCTTCGGCAAGCCCGGCGAGAAGATCAGATTTTGGTAGACCCACATGCCGAGGAACAGTCCCAGTTGGAAGGCGAGGATGGGCAGGGTGTCGGCCTTGACTGCCGCCCAGACGCCTTTCGCCCTGCCGATGTCACGCATGGGCACGATGGTGAAGTACTGGAAGACGATGCCCAGGATCCAGGCGAAGGTGAAGTCGAGGGCGAAGTCGGCGAACAGGGCCTTGCCGGCTATCGTCAGGGCGAGGGCGTACACGAGCCACTCCGCGCCGATGTCGCCGAGGGTGCAGCTGGCCCCGCAGTGACTGACCGCTTTCGACTGGACGTTCCACCCTGAGAGCCGGTCCGGGTCCGGCATGCCGTCCTCCCGGTCGATCACAGGCGGTAATGTGCGTCGGTCGTGGCGGAAGTAGAACCAGAGGGCCACCAGGTCCCAGTACAGGGCGGTGATCGGACAGACCAGGTTCATGATCCACATCTTCTGGCGGTAGCCGCGCGGGAAGATGTCGATCAGGATGACCAGTGCAAGGGTGAAGGCGACGGCAGGCTGAACCAGCCTGGCACCACACCTGTTGCGCGCGGTAGCGTCCTCGCACCGCAGTCATGCAGCGATGGCCAGCGTAGTGGATCTTTGCTCGAAGGCGACCGGTGTGAGTAGCCGATCGTTGAGTGCCTGCGCCGGTGGTTGTAGAAGCCGAGCCAGCGGAAGACGGCGAGCCGGGCGGCTCGTGCGGTCGGCCAGCCACGCTGGCCGGGCAGGATCTCCCGCTTGAGCGAGGCGAAGAACGACTCCTCGGCGGCGTTGTCCGCCGAGGTGCCGACCGCTCCCATGGACCGGCGGATTCCGGCGCGGTAACAGGTGTCGGCGAATGCCTTCGCCCCGTACTGGACGGATTCAACTGATCGTCGCAACACCTTGATCGGGAGGTGGAGCGGTTGGCTCTGTGGAGAGGCCTGCTTCGGCGTCTGTGTCGGCATCGGCGGCAAGACCCACGGCGACACGGCCAAGCCGACCGTCTTCTTTGGGCTCGGAAGCCCTGGTGCCAGCGCTGAGATTTCCGCGGACACCGGTGACATGGACAGTGGCTTGTCGGGCGAGGTGTCCTGCGGTTACGGGACCAGAAACGTCAAGTTCTCGGGTGAGGCGAGTGGCGCCGACGTCGGATACGGAACTGGGGTCAGTACGGGGAAGTGCTCGGTGCGCGGGCAGTACACCTTCTAGCCTCGCGCTTTCACGCGGTGGCATGTCCGAGGCTTGATCAGAAACGCGAGAAGTGCTCCTGACCT
>NZ_BAABKC010000032.1:0-60910 GCF_039543625.1 Streptomyces similanensis
TCGTGAGGTCCGGGGCGAAAGCCGTGTGCCGAGGCGGTCGCCCCGTCAGACGCGCTTGCCGGCGCGGCGGCGCAGCAGCCAGACCGCGCCGCCGCCGATGGCGCCCGCGGCCAACAGCCCGCCGCCGATGGCCACATCGGCCTTGGTGGCGCCGGTGGTGGTACCGCCGCCGACTCCCCCGTTGACGCCGCCGACGACGGTGAACGCCGCCGGGCGGGTCAGGGAGCGGCCGCCGCAGTCGGCGGTGATGTCGTAGCTGCCGGGGCGGGCGTCGAAACGGATCGTGGCGGTGCCGCGTGCCGTCTCGCCCGCCGCGCCGAAGGGCCTGAGCGGCGTGGGGGCGAAGGCGCGCGAGGACGCGGTGCCGCCGCCGCGGCAGCCGTCGACCGAGATCGTCAGCCGTCCGCCGCGGGCGATCGCGCCGGGCAGGGCGGTGATGTTACGGACGCCGCTCCCGCCGCCGACGCCGCCGCCCGGGCCGCCGCCGGCACCGCCCGCGCCACCGGACCAGCCGCCGCCGTTGCCGAAGCCACCGCCGTGCCCGCCTCCCGGGCCCACCTGACCGTTGCCGAAACCGGACCCCGGACCGGCGCCCTCCTGCCCGTGGCGGAAGCCGTGCCCGTGCCCGCGGCCGTTCTCCACACCGCCCCGACCGTTGCCGGGGCCGTTCCCGAACCCATTTCCCGGTCCGTTCCCGAAGCCGTTCCCCGGTCCGTTCCCGAAGCCGTTCCCCGGCCCGTTCCCGAAGCCGTTCCCCGGCCCGTTCCCGAAGCCGTTCCCCGGCCCGTTCCCGAAGCCGTTCCCCGGTCCGTTCCCGGGTCCCGGGCCGACTCCCCAACCACCGCCCGGCCCGACCCCGGGACCACCGCCCGGTCCGCCCCCGGGACCGCCTCCCGGGACGTTCCCCACGCCGCCTCCCGGAACGCTGCCGACGCCGCCCCCGGGAACGACCGCGACGCCACCTCCCGGCACGTTCCCGAAGCCGCCGACCTGTCCGTTGCCGCCGGCGGGCCCGTTGCCGGGGCCGCCTCCCGCGTTGGCGCCCGGGACGTCGCCGCCCTTGGCGACGGCCGCCGGCGCCGCCAGCCCGACCGCCGCGAGGGCCGCGAGCAGGACCGGCAAGGGGGTACGAGTAGTGCGCATGGTTCCTCCGCGGAAGGCGCCCCGGGACCCGTACCCGGACGTTCGGCGAGAAAGCACCTCCCGAAAGGAACCCTCGGACGCCCTGTTGTCGGCCGCATTTCGGAGCTGGTCCGTCCTGGTGAGCCCCTACCCCGGCGGAATTCACCCCGTTGGCCAACGGCGCAGGTCACGAGTTGCGGAATGCACCCGCCCGGCTCGTCCCGGATGGCGCACGGGAAAGGCGCCCGCCACCCGTTCGCCGCCGTCCCGTCGCCGGTTGCGCGTGCGGGACTTAGCGTTCTCATATGCGCGAGCGACGGGGCGACGGCCGCGTCGAGAGGGGATGGCGAATGTCTGTGAGCGAGCTGTCCGACGGTGCCGGCGAGGCGGAGCACGAGGCGCGGCGCACACGTGCTCCGTGGGGTGTGATAGCGCTGGTTCTGCTCACCGGGCTCGCGCTCATCCGCAACGGTTCCGGGGAGTTCGACGTCGGTCCGCCCCAGCCCGCGAAGGCCGTCGCACCCGACCTCACCCACGCGCCGCCCAGCGCGCCGCCCGCGGTGGGGGGACAGGCGCTGGACCGCTCGGCGCCCGAGCGGGTCAGGATCCCCGTCATCCAGGTCGACGCGCCCGTCACACCGGTCGGCGTGGACGCGGACGGCTGGGTCGCCGCGCCGCCCCCGGACGACCCGAACCTGGCCGGCTGGTTCAACGGCGCGGTCACGCCCGGGGAGAAGGGGACGGCGGTCGTCGTCGGCCACGTGGACAACAAAATGGGGCCGGCGGTGTTCTACGGACTCGGCGCCCTGAAAAAGGGAAATCACGTCGAGGTGAGCCGCCAGGACGGAAAGACGGCCGTGTTCGAGGTGTACGGCGTGGAGGTGTTCGAGAAGGACGACTTCCCCGGCGACCGGGTGTACGGCTCGAAAGGAACTCCGGAACTCCGGCTCATCACCTGCGGCGGCGACTACACCAAACAGACCGGATACCAGGGAAACGTCGTCGTCTTCGCCCGTCTGATCCAGACCCGCTGACCGTTCCGGCCCGGCGGGTCAGGTGTACGTGCGGCGCGGCACGGTGAAGCGGAAGCCCTTGTCCAGGAGTTTGGGCAGGTATTTCTTCAGCGCCTTGACGGTCTGTGTGCGGTCGCCCCCGGCGTCGTGGGAGAGCACCACGACGCCGGGGCCCGCGCCGCGTTCGACCCGGCGGACGATCGTGCCGGTGCCCGGGGTGGTCCAGTCGAGGCTGTCGACGCTCCACGCCAGCGGTTCCATGCCCATCTGGGCGTTGAGCTGGAACACGGTGCGGTTCCAGGCCCCGTAGGGGGCGCGGAACCACAGCGGCCGGGAGCCGTACGCCTTCTCGATGACGTCGCTGGTGCTCTCGATCTCGTCGCGGATCTCGCTGCGGCTGAGCTGGGTGAGCAGCGGGTGGGTCCAGGTGTGGTTGCCGACGACGTGCCCCTCGTCGGCCATCCGGGCCAGCAGGTCGCGGTTCCAGTCGGCCATCTCGCCGCACACCATGAACGTCGCCCGGATGTCGTACTTGGCGAGGGTGTCCAGGATGTGCGGGGTGTACTCGGGGTTGGGTCCGTCGTCGAACGTCAGCAGCATGGTGTTGCCACGGCCCGGGAAGCGCAGGATCGGCGCGGTGCGCACCTTGGTCGGCAGCGGCTGGGCGCGCTGCGGTACGTCTCCGGTCAGGGGACGCAGCCGGTAGGTGGAGGACTTGAGCGGGACGCGCGCCTGGGGGCCGGCGGCGGGAGCGGCGGACCGGGTGTCGGAGGAGCCGGTGAGCAGCAGGCCGGCCGTGCCTGCCGCGCCCGCCCCGAGAGCGGCGGCGCCGGCGAACAGCATCCGGCGCCGTGTGAGCAACTGATCCTTCTGCATGACTCATCAGTGACCGGAGCGTCACTCCCGCACCGGCACGGCGGCACGAAAGCACCCGCCCGGCCCATTCCCGGCGAACCGTTTCGCGAACCGCCCGGCCGGGGCCGTCCCCGCGCCCGCCGGCGCCGCCCCGGACCTCAACGGGAAGGCTTCCTTCCGATAACCTCGCGGCGTGACGGAACAGCACGAGGAGCACGAGCGGCAGGAACACCGTTTCGAGCGGGGCACGGACGGGCCCAAGGTCATCGTCGCCGGGGTGGACGGTTCGGAGTCCTCGATGCGGGCCGCCGCGTACGCCGCCGGACTGGCCCGGCGCCAGGGCGCGTTGCTCGCTGTGGTGTACGTCCAGCCGGTGATGACGGCGGGGGCCGCGCTCGGCGCGCCGGTGGCGGAGACGACCGACGAGATCGCCGAGGACCTGGTCCAGCAGATCCGGGAGTCCGCCGAGCGGCTGAAGGGGATATTCGCCGTGCGCTGGGAGTTCCACACCTTCCGCGGCGACCCGTACAACGGTCTGGTGAAGGCGGCGGACGAACTGACGGCGGACGCGGTGGTGGTCGGCGCCTCGGAGCAGGCCGGCCATCGGATCATCGGCTCGGTGGCGGTCCGCCTGGTGAAGGCGGGACGATGGCCGGTGACGGTGGTGCCGTAGACCGGGGCGTCCGGCCGGGCGCCGGGTACGGCGGTCCGGACGTGCCGGGGTCTTCCGGGTCCCGCGGCCCCGGGCCATCATGATCCGCCGTCAGCCGACTGCCGTCTGCGAAGAGGTGAGGCTCATGGCCCGACTCCGGATGGGTGAGGGAATCCTCCGCCGTAAACCCATCGAACACATCGAGGAGACGGAAGCCGCCGAAGGCCCCCGGCTCGAACGCACGCTCGGGCTGTTCCAGCTGACCGCGATCGGTGTGGGCGGCATCATCGGCGCGGGCATCTTCACCCTGGCGGGCACGGTCGCCAACGGCACGGCCGGTCCCGCCGTGCTGGTGTCCTTCCTCATCGCGGGCGTCGCGAGCGCCGCCGCTGCCCTGTCCTACGCCGAGTTCGCGGGCATGATCCCGAAGGCGGGCTCCGCCTACACCTACGGCTACGCGGTGCTGGGCGAGTTCGCCGGCTGGTTCATCGGCTGGGACCTGCTGCTGGAGTACACGGCGATCGTGGCGGTGGTCGCCATCGGCATCTCCGGCTACTTCAGCTTCCTGGTCCAGGACATGGGCGCGCAGCTGCCCGCCTGGATGCTGGGCGCGCCCGGGACCGGCCCCGGACACAAGGTCGACCTGTTCGCCGCGATCCTGTGTCTGCTCATCGCCTGGCTGCTGACCCTGGGCATCCGCAGCGCCGCCCGCTTCGAGACGGTGGTGGTGGCGCTGAAGGTGATCGTGGTGCTGGTGGTGATCATCGTCGGCGTCTTCCACATCAACACCGCCCACTACCACCCGTTCTTCCCCTACGGGATCGGCGGGGCGTTCACCGGCGCGGCGACCGTGTTCTTCGCGGTGTTCGGCTACGACGCCATGTCGACGGCGGCCGAGGAGTCCAAGGACGCGCAACGGCACATGCCGAAGGCGATCATCTACTCGCTGGTGATCGCGATGGTGCTGTACGTGGCGGCCTGCCTGGTGCTGACCGGCATGCAGAACTACAAGGACATCGACAAGGAGAGCGGCTTCTCCACCGCGTTCAAGTCGGTGGGGCTGAGCCGGCTGGCGGACGTGATCGCGGTGGGCGCGATCATCGGCATCCTCACGGTGATGTTCACCTTCATGCTGGGCGTGACCCGGGTGTGGTTCGCGATGTCGCGGGACGGGCTGCTGCCCCGGTGGTTCGCCAAGACCCACCCCACCCGGCACGTGCCGACCCGGGTGACCTGGATCGTCGGGGTGGCGTCGGCGGCCATCGCCGGGTTCCTGCCGATCGCGGAGGCGGCGGAGCTGACCAACATCGGCATCCTGCTGGCGTTCGTGGTGGTGTGCGTGGCGGTGATCGTGCTGCGCTACCGGCGGCCCGACCTGCCGCGCGCCTTCCGCACGCCGTGGATGCCGTTCGTGCCGGCGCTGGGCGTGGTGTTCTCCCTCTGGCTGATCACGTTCCTGCAGTGGCAGACGTGGCTGCGGTTCGTGGTGTGGTTCCTGATCGGGTGCGTGATCTATTTCGGGTACTCGTACAAGCGGTCGGCGCTGGCCGGCCCCCGGCGCACCGGCGACTGACCGGCCGCCGCGCCCCGTCCCGAACCGGCCCGCGCCCCGTCCCGAACCGGCCCGCGTCCCGTCCCGAACCGGCCCGCGCGCCGCCCCGCCCGGCCGCCCGCTTCACCGTCCCATCAGCAGCCCGTCCTCCGCCGCGCCCCGGGCGAGCACCGCGGTGCGGATACGGTCGCGTACGCCCTCCAGGTCGGCGCCGCGGGCGATGGCCTCGTCGAGGTTCACCACCCGGCCGGCGTCGCTGTCGTACAGCGCGGGGACGAACTCGGCGCGGGTCACCTCCCAGCGGCCGCCCGGCCGGACGGGCGGGGCGAAGGTGAAGCGGGCGAGGGCGCTCTCGCCCGCGCGCGGGTCGGCCGCCCGGGGGTCGTCGGCGCTCGGGCCGGCGATCTGGTCGCCGGTCCCGTAGACCACCCAGGTGCCGCCGACCTTCTCCCAGGGCTGCGGCAGGCGGGCGCCGCCGCCGAGGATCAGGTCGACGGCGGGGCGGTCGCCGGCGCGGGCGGCGGTCAGCCGCCGGGCCAGGTCCAGTTGGCCCGCGTCCGGGGCCTCCTGCCACCGCGGGCCCCACCGCAGGAGGACCACGACCACGTCGGCGCCGGCCTGCCGGGCGGCGCGGGCGTCGGCGACGATCCGGTCGGCGTCGATCAGGTTCAGCGCCCACGGCTGTCCGGGCGGGAACGGCCGGTCCGTGCCGTCGCCGTAGGACAGCGGGGCGACCAGGGCGCGCCCGGCGCGCAGCAGCGTGACGCCGCGCGCCTCGGCCTCGGCGCGCGCCGACCCGGCGTGCCGTACGCCGGCCCCGTCGAGGGCGTCCAGGGTGCCGCGCACGCCGTCCGCGCCGCCGTCCAGGGTGTGTTCGGAGGCGGTCGCGCAGCCGTCGTAGCCGGTCTCCGCCAGGGCCTGCGCCAGCTCGGGCGGCGCGCCGCCGCCCGTCCCGGGGGCGCCGTCGCCGAGGACCGTGTCCAGCTGGCACAGCGCCAGGTCGGCGCGGGCGACCGCGGGCCCCACACCCGCCAGCATCGGCCGGAAGTCGTGCCCGGCGCCGCCCGCGTCGAAGGCGGCCCGGTCGACGACGGAGCTGTCCGCCAGGATGCCGCCGGAAGCCAGCAGGGTGAACGCGCCCGCGGCCGGGCGCGATCCGGGCGCCGCCGGCGCGGGCCGGGGCGGTGCGGCGTCCCGGTCCAGGAGTTCGGCCCGGCAGGCGGCGCCCGCGGCGAGGAGGGCCGTCACGGTCAGGGCCAGCCGGTGTCTGCGGGCGATCATCGGTTCACCTCACTGCGAGCGTGCGCCGGGGCCCGGGAGGGGGCGCGCGGACGGGCGATGTAGGTCATATGGACAGACAATGGGTACGAAGTCGTCCGCCCTCGCAAACGGTCCGGGCCCCGCCGTTGGCCCGTCCGGGTCAGGGCGCGGTCCTGACGGACCGTTCGTCGTACCGGCTCGTGGCGCCCCGTGCGTCGTACCGGGTGCTGACGGACCGTTCGTCGTACCGTTCGCCGACGCCATCGACCGTCCGCCGCACCGCCGCGTCCGCCCCCTGTCCCCGCGCGGCCGGCTGCGATGCCATACGGCCATGACGGCCGGAACCACCCTCTCCCGGGTCCCCACCACCGCCGAGCACGAGCTCGCCGCGCTCCAGCGCGAGCACGGCAGGCCCCTGTTCGCCCTGCTGCTCAGGCTGTGCGACGGCGACCGGCAGCGCGCGGAGGACCTCGTGCAGGAGACCCTCGTACGGGCCTGGCAGCATCCGGAGGCGCTGCGCGCCGACGCGTTCGACTCGGTGCGGCCCTGGCTGCTGACCGTCGCGCGCCGGCTAGCCATCGACGCGCGCCGGGCCCGGCGGGCGAGGCCGCCGGAAGTCGGCGACGCCGTCCTGGAGAACGCGCGGGTGATCGCCGACCACGCCGAACGGTCGGCCGCGACGCTCGACGTGCGCGAGGCTGTGAAGACACTCACGCCGCGCCACCGTGAAGTCCTGGTGCTGGTGTACTTCCAGGGGGCCAGTGTGGCGGAGGCCGCCGCAACCCTGGGCATTCCGCCCGGTACCGTGAAGTCCCGCGCGTATTACGCGCTGCGCGCCCTGCGCCGGGTGCTGCCGGGTTACGCGGCCGACCTGCGGTGAAACCGGGGACACCGTCAAGCCTTCGCAAAGCGCCTTGCTGTGGACCACGGTTGAGTAATCGGCTGTCCTCAGGCGCGTTCCGGACGGGGTCCCAGGAGCCGGGGCCGGGTGACGCGCACGCACCGGAGGAAGGCGGGAAGGGATGCTGCACAGAGGTCACGAGAACACGGACGGCGACGGCGACGCGGCCGTCCCGATGGCCTGGTTCTACGCCGAGTACATCGCCGACGAACTGCTGCGCACCGGCGACCTGATGCCGCCGGCGTCGGTGGAGTTCCGCGCGGGGCGGGACGCGCTGGCGCTGACCGTCTTCCTGTCCGACACCGGCGGCGAGCTGCCCGGCATCCGGGTGGTGTCGCAGCTGGAGACCTGGCTGTCGCTGACGGCGTACGACCAGCCGTGGCAGGACTGGGTGGGCGAACGGATGGCCGCGCTGGCGGCCGGCCCGCGCGGCGCCGGGTCGCCGGACCTGGCGCTGGCCGAGGCGGCCTGGCGGTGGCTGGTGGAGACCGAGCTGCTCGCGCCCGACCTGGACGCGGTGCCGGACGGCGCGGGCGCGCTGGGCGAGGACGAGGGCCCGAAGGTGTGGACGCCCGCCTGGCAGCTCGGGCTGCCCCTCGGCCATCTCGCCATCCACCTTTTCTAGCCTCCGCTCCTGGCCTCCGCTTCTGGCCTCCGCGGCCCGCTCCGCCGCGAGGTGGAGCACGGGGGCCGGGGCCGTGCGTCCGGTTCCGCTCGCGGCCTCGGGGCGCGGCTCGCGGGCCGGTCGAGGCCGCGGCCGGCCCGGGGGCGGGACCGGCGCGCGCCCGCAGGTCACGATTCGGTGCGTGGCTTGAGTGATTCGCCGGTGCGGCGCGTACGGGTGGGAGCAAGGAGTAACCCCGCCCGCACCCACCGCGAGGAATCGGCATGAGGTCCCTGGAACGGCATCGCGACGTCGGCGCGTACGCGCTCGGCGTGCTGGACGAGGCGGACGCCTTCCGCTTCGAGGACCACCTCGCCGAGTGTCCCGGCTGCGCGGCGCACGTCACCGGATTCGGTCCCACGGCGCGGCAGCTGCTCCTGTACCGGCGCGCGACGCCGCGTTTCGTGCACCCGGCGGCGCGGCCCGGTCCCCGGCTGCTGGAGCGGCTGACCGGCGAGGTGGCGCGGCGTCGGCGGGCCGGCCGGCGGCGGCTGCTGTGGGCGCTGGCCGCCTGTGCGGTGCTCGCGGTGGGCGGCCCCGCGGCGACGGCCCTCGCCCGGCACACAGGCGGCGCGGGACCGCTGTCGGCGGCCGCGACCGACGCGCGCACGGGGGTGCGGGCCGAGGTGCGGGCGACGGACGCGGGCTGGGGCAGCGAGGTGTGGCTGCGGGTCGCGGACCGGACGGGACCGCACGCGTGCCGGCTCGTGGCGGTCGGCCGGGACGGATCGGAGCAGACGGTGGCGACCTGGGCCGTCCGTCCGGGCGCGGTGCGGCCGGCCACCATGACGGGGGGCGCGGCGCTGCGGCCCGGGCAGATCGCCCGCTTCGAGGTGCGCACCACGGACGGGCGGCGCCTGGTGACGCTCGGCCCGCCCTGAGCGGCGGCCCTGAGCGACGGCCCGCCCCGCTCCTACTTGAGCAGCCGGGACAGCCGGCGGTCGGCCAGCGGTCTGCCGCCGGTCTGGCAGGTGGGGCAGTACTGGAGCGAGGAGTCGCTGAAGGAGACCTCGCGGACGGTGTCGCCGCACACCGGGCAGGGCTCGCCGGTGCGGCCGTGCACCCGCAGGCCGCTCTTCTTCTCGGCCTTCAGCCGCCCGGCCGCTACGCCCCGCGACCGTTCGACGGCCTCCGTCAGCGTGCGGCGCAGCGCCGCGTACAGGCCCGCGACCTCCTCGGGGGTCAGCGAGGCGGTCAGCTTGAACGGGGACATCCGCGCGGCGTGCAGGATCTCGTCGCTGTAGGCGTTGCCCACGCCCGCGATCAGTCCCTGGTCGCGCAGGGCGCCCTTGATCTGCCGCCGCTCGCCCGCGAGCAGGCCGGCGAAGCGCTCCTCGTCGAAGTCGTCGGCCAGCGGATCGGGGCCGAGCCGGGCCACGCCCGGCACCTCCCGAGGGTCCCGGACGACGTGGACGGCCAAGCGCTTCTGGGTGCCCGCCTCGGTGAGGTCGAAGCCGGCGCCGTTCTCCAGGGCGACGCGCAGCGCCAGGGGGCCCTTGCCGGGGCGGGGCACGCCGTCCGGGAGGCGGTCCTTCCACTGGAGCCAGCCGCCGCGGGCGAGATGGGTGACCAGATGCGGGCCGCCGGCGGTCCCGACGTCCAGGAACTTGCCGTGCCGGCGCACCGCCGTGACCTCATGGCCCTCCAGGGCGGTGACGGGAGGGTCGTACGTCTTCAGGACGCTGACGGCGACGGGCAGCACCCGTACGATCTCGTGGCCTACCAGGTTGTCGGTCAGGAAGTCCCTGAGCGCTTCCACCTCGGGCAGTTCGGGCATGCCTCCAAGAGTGCCACCCGGCGCCGACGACGGCCCGCCTCTCGTCCGGTCCCGTCCCGCGCCCGGCGCGGCCGGTCAGTCGCGCTCGGGCACCACGAACTCGCACCACAGACACTTTCCGCCGCCGCGCGCCTCCACGCCCCACACGTCGGTGAGCCGGTCGACCAGGAGCAGGCCGCGGCCGGAGACGCCCTGCTCGCCCGGCTCGCGGCGGCGCGGCAGCGCGCTGGAGGAGTCCTCGACCTCGACGCGCAGCCGCCGGTCGGTGCCGCTGAGCACGCGCAGGGTGACCACGGCCGCGCCCTCGGTGTGCATGAGGGCGTTGGTGATCAGCTCGTCTGCCACCAGTTCGATCTCGTCGGAGCGTTCCCGCGCGCCCCAGGAGCGCACCGCCGCCCCGACCATGTGCCGGGCCTGGGTCAGGGCCTCGGGGTCGCCGGGCGCCACGTGCTGCTGGAGCCGGCCGACGGGCCGGCGCTCGGTCAGCGCCCGGCGGCGCAGCACCAGCAGGGCCACGTCGTCGTCGCCGCCGCGCGCCTCGGCCAGCGCGATCAGCCGGTCGGCGAGCGCGCGTACGTCGTCGGGGCCCGCCGCCACGGACGCGGCCAGCGCCCGCATGCCGTCGTCGAGGTCGGCGCCGGGCTGTTCCACGAGCCCGTCGGTGCACAGGATCAGCGACTGGCCGGGGTCCAGCTCCATGGCGCACACCGGGTACTCCAGGCTGCCGAACTCCGCGGACAGGCCGAGCGGCAGCCCGCCCTCGACCTCGACGCGGCGGCAGGCGCCGTCGCCCGTGCGGACCAGCGGGTCGATGTGCCCGGCGCGGACCACCTGCACGACACCGGTGGACAGGTCGGCCTCCGCGTACAGGCAGGTCGCGAAGCGGTCGGTGTCGAGTTCGCGCAGGAAGATCGAGGCGCGGGCCATCACGGTGGCCGGGGCGTGGCCCTCGGCGGCGTAGGCGCGCAGCACGATGCGCAGCTGGCCCATGACGGCGGCGGCGTGCGTGTCGTGGCCCTGGACGTCGCCGATGACGGCGCCGACCCGGCCGCCGGGCAGCGGGATCAGGTCGTACCAGTCGCCGCCGATGTCCCGGCCGAGCGAGCCGCCCGCGTAGCCGGAGCGGTAGCGCACGGCGACGTCGGCGCCGGGGACGCTCGGGATGGTGCGCGGCAGCATGGCCTGCTGGAGGCCCTGGGCGAGGTCCTTCTCCTGCTCGTAGAGCATGGCCCGTTGCAGGCTCTGCGCGATGCTGCTGCCGAGCGCGACGAGGACGTTGCGCTCCTCGGTGCTGAAGCCGTGCCGGCCGCTGTAGAGCAGGCCCATGCCGCCGATGGGGCGGCCCTGGGCGATCAGCGGCAGGTAGGCGGCCGAGGTGATGTCCAGGCCGGTGATGTGCGGCCACAGGATCGGGTAGAGGTCGGCGAAGTCCTGGGCGGACTCGATGAAGCGCGGGCTGAGGGTGCGCACCGCCTCGCTCATCGGATACGGCTCGTCGATGCGGGTGATCCGGGTGCCGGGCACGGAGGCGCCCTCGGGGCCCTCGGCGACGAGTCGGATCCTGCCCGCCTCGACCAGCCCGAGGACGAGGCTGGTGGAGCCGAGCAGGGGCAGGCCGTGGGTGTCCTTGACGACGTCGATGACGTCCTGGACGGTGTGCGCGTGGGCGAGGGCGGCGGTGGTGATCTGCACGACGTTGGTCTGGTCGCGCCGGGCGGCCTCGCGGGCGGCGCGCTCCTCGCGGCCGGCGATGTCGTCGAGTTCCTCGGTGGCGTCCCGGATGATGCCGAAGACCCGGCGGGGCCGGCCGCTCTCGTCGCGGCGGATGTAGCCCTGGGTGTAGACCCAGCGCAGGGTGCCGTCGCGGCGGCGCAGGCGGATGTAGGTGCCGTAGTTCTCGCGGCCCTCCTTGATCGCCCGGGCGACCAGGGCGTCCAGCCGGTGGCCCTCGCCGCCGGGGACGCGGGGGGCCAGGCTCACGGCGTGGCCGTCGTACTCCTCGGGGGTCACGTCGAAGATCTCGTGGGCCTGGGCGTCCATGCTGAGCAGACCGGTGTCCAGGTCCCAGTCGAAGCTGCCCATGCGGTTCAGCGCGAGGATCGGATCCCGGTTCGCGGGCCAGTCGGCCGGGAGTGACAGGGTGGGCGCTCCCCGTTCAGCCATGGGGCCACCTTGCCAGGATTTGTCTGATTCTTCGAGCGGGGAGCGGGGTAACCGGAGCCCGTGGCCGGTGCCCGCCTTCACGCACCGGTCCTCACGCACCGGCGCCCCGCGGTCCGGGCGGCGGGCGCGGACTGCGCGGCCCGCGACCGGCGGCACCGTCGTCACCAGGGAGTGCACAGCGTGGGTTGGTTCACCGCACCCGAGTACTGGCTGAGCCGGCTGGTCTTCCAGCGGGCGCTGGCCGCGGTCTATCTGGTGGCGTTCCTGACGGCGGCGGTGCAGTTCCGGGCGCTGCTGGGCGAGCGCGGGATGCTGCCGATCCCCCGGTTCGTGGCGCGGGTGCCGTTCAGGCGGGCGCCGAGCCTGTTCCACCTGCGCTACAGCGACACTCTCTTCGCCGTCGTCGCCTGGACGGGCTGCGCGGTGGCGGCGGCGCTGCTGGCGGGGCTGGACGCGTGGCTGCCGCTGTGGGGCGGCATGCTGCTGTGGCTGGTGCCGTGGGCGCTGTACCTGTCGATCGTGAACGTCGGGCAGACCTGGTACGGCTTCGGCTGGGAGTCGCTGCTGCTGGAGACCGGGTTCCTCGCGGTGTTCCTGGGCAACGACGAGGTGGCGCCGCCCGTCGTCGTGCTGTTCCTGCTGCGCTGGATCCTGTTCCGGGTCGAGTTCGGCGCCGGGCTGATCAAGCTGCGCGGCGACGAGTGCTGGCGCAAGCTGACCTGTCTGCACCACCACCACGAGACCCAGCCGATGCCGGGCCCGCTGAGCTGGTTCTTCCACCGGCTGCCCGGACCGCTGCACAAGGCGGAGGTGGCCGCCAACCACGTCACGCAGCTGCTGGTGCCGTTCCTGCTGTTCGCCCCGCAGCCGGTCGCCACGGCCGGCGCCGCGCTGATGATCCTCACCCAGCTGTGGCTGGTGCTGTCGGGCAACTTCGCCTGGCTGAACTGGCTGACGATCGTGCTCGCGCTGTCCGCGGTGCGCTTCCCGGCGAGCGCGCCGCCCCTGCCGGCGGCGCCGCCGTGGTACGAGGCGGTGGTCCTCGCGGTCGCCGCGCTGGTGCTGGTGCTCAGCTACCGGCCCGCGCTGAACCTGGTCTCGCGCCGCCAGGTCATGAACCGCTCCTTCGACCCGCTGCACCTGGTCAACACCTACGGCGCGTTCGGCAGCGTCAGCCGGGTGCGGTACGAGGTGGTGGTGGAGGGCACCCTCGACGACACCCCGCGCCCGGACTCCGACTGGCGGGAGTACGAGTTCAGGGGCAAGCCGGGCGACCCGCGGCGCCAGCCGCGCCAGTTCGCGCCGTACCATCTGCGTCTGGACTGGATGATGTGGTTCGCCGCGCTGTCCCCGGCGTACGCCGGCGCCTGGTTCGGGGCGATGGTGGAACGGCTGCTGGAGAACGACCGCCCCACCCTGCGGCTGCTGCGCCGCTCCCCCTTCCCGCCCGACCGGCCGCCGCGCTACGTGCGGGCGCGCCTGTTCCGCTACCGCTTCACCACCTGGCGGGAACGGCGCGAGAGCGGCGCGTGCTGGCACCGGGAGTACGTCCGCGACTTCCTCCCGCCGACCCGGCTGGACCGGGCGCCGCGGGCGGACTGAGCGGGCGCGGTGCGGCGGACCGAGCGGGCGCGCGACGGGGCGGACCGCGTGGGGGCCCGGGGGCGGACCGAGCGGGCGCGACGGCGGCCGGGGTCGGAGCGGGCGGTGGCCGGGTGTGTCCGCCGGAGTCTCGACGTACGGCTCCGGGCCGGGCAGAGTGCTCCTTACCTACTCGCGAGTACGACCCCGGTGCGGGGTCGTACGTCCCGTTCCGAGGAGCACCCGTGACCCGTTGGGCCGGCCGCAGTGCCGCCGAGATCGCCGCCGCCGTCCGCGAGAGGCGGGCCGCGCCCCGCGCGGTGGTGGCCGAGCACCTGGCGCGGATCGAGCGGCTGGACGGCCGGATCGGCGCTTTCCGCACCGTGCGCGCCGAGGCGGCGCTCGCCGAGGCCGACGAGGTCGCGGCCCGGCCCGATCTCGGCGAACTGCCGCTGGCGGGCGTGCCGGTGGCCGTGAAGGACAATCTCGCGGTGCGCGGCGAGGCCACCCGCGTCGGCTCGGCCGCGACGCCGGACACGCCCGCCGCCCAGGACCACGTCACCGTGGCCCGGCTGCGGGCGGCGGGCGCGGTGGTCGTCGGGCTGACCAACGTGCCCGAGCTGTGCGTCTTCGGCACCACCGAGGGCGTGTTCGGCGCCGCCCGCAACCCGTGGGACCGCACCCGCACGGCGGGCGGTTCCTCGGGCGGCAGCGCCGCCGCGGTGGCCGCCGGGATGACGCCGGTCGCGCTCGGCAACGACGGCATGGGCTCGCTGCGCATCCCGGCCGCCAACTGCGGCCTGGTCGCGATCAAACCGGGCTACGGGGTGGTGCCCGCGGGCATCGGCGAGGGCGACTGGTTCGGCATGTCGGAGAACGGTCCGCTGGCCACCACGGTCGAGGACGCGCGGCTGACGCTCTCGGTGCTGGCCGGCGCCGGGTTCGAGCGCGGCAGCGCGGGCGGCGCGCCCGCCGTCGCCGTGTCCGTGCGCAGCCCGCTCGCCGGGACCGCGGTGAGCAGGCCGTACGCGCGCGCCGTGCGGGACGCGGCCCTGCTGCTGGCCGGGTCCGGTCTCCTCGTGCGGCGCGCCGACCCGCCGTACCCGCTCTCGCTCGGACTGACCGCGGTGCGGCACTGGACGGCCGGCACCGCCGTCGACGCGGCGGCCCTGGACCCGCGCCGGCTGGCCCGGCGCACCCGGGTGCACGCGGCCGTCGGGCGGCGGTTCGTGGCCGGGGTGCGCACCGGCGGCATGCGGGAGCGGCTGCGCGAGCGGCTGGAGCCGTTCTTCGCCGAGCACGACGTGCTGCTGACCCCGGCGCTCGCCCGCCGCTCCCCCGCGGCCGGGCCCTGGCACGAGCGGGGCTGGCTGCGCAACGTGCTGGCCAACACCGCCTATTCGCCGCTGACTCCGCCGTGGAACCTGACCGGCTGGCCGGCGATGGCGGTCCCGTCCGGCACGCTGCCCTCGGGCGCGCCCTGCGCGGTGCAGTTGGTGGGGCGCCCCGGTTCGGAGGCGGTGCTGCTGGACGTCGCGGAGCGGATCGAGCGGCTGCGGCCGTGGCGCAGGATCGCCGAACCGGTCGGCGCGTAGGGGGCGTTGCGCACGGCCGGAGCGTCCGGCCGCGCGTTCAGAGGGGTTACAGGGCCTTGTACGTGATGTGCAGGCCGACCGGTCCGTGCCGCGGGTGCTCGTAGGCGCGCGGCACGGTGCCGAGGACGGTGAAGCCCAGCGAAGTCCACAGCGCCACGGCCGGGTTGGTCTCCACCACGGCGTTGAAGACCATGCCGCGGTAGCCGTCGGCCGCGGCGGCGGCCAGCACGTGTTCGGCGAGGGCGCGGCCGGCGCCCTCGCCGGTGCGCTCCGGGTCGACCATGAAGCCCGCGTTGGCGATCCGGGCGGCGCGCGGCCAGTCGTCGGCCGCGGCTTCCCTGATCAGCATGGGCGTGCGTCTCGCACGGTCACACGCCCACGCCGTCGGCGAGAGGGGGTGGCGCCGGTCAGTCCACGCTGGGCAGGATGTGCGGCTCGGCGAGGTCCTCCTCGTAGCCCGCCAGGCGGATGGGGGCGGACCGCGCCCACACGTCGAGGATGCCGAGGTCCGAGGACCGTCGTCCCGGACGCTCCACGCGTTCGCTGGTTCCCTGTTCGAGTTTCGTCTTCTCCGGTGTCACCGCGCACTCCTTATGTGTCGGTCACCCTCGGGGCCTCCCGGCCACCGTGCGCCACGGCGCCTGGGTCCCGCTCGGGTATGGGTCAAGCAGGTCGGACGCGGTGGCGTCGGCAACCGAGGTCCGATCCGGCCGTTGTGCACCGGCTCGCCCCGGGACGGACCGTGGGTGTGGTGGGAACCCTTCGGTGCTGTCCGTCCGCTCCAGATTAACCAAATGAGCGGCCCCCTGCTCGATGGGGCTGCAAAGAGCGGGTAACTATCTGGAGTCAAGCGTGTTGCTTGTGCGGCTTCGCGGCGATTTGTCACCCGGGGCAGTGACCGAAGTTCACCCGTTCGGTCTACGTCCCGCCGTTCAGGTCCCGTTGGCCGCGGCGAAAGCCGGCCATGATCTGCTGAGGTGCCGAACGGCTGTCTCGCGGGAGGACTGACGCATGGAGCTGCGCAGTGTCGAGGAGCTGATGGACCTGCTGTACGCCTGCCGGGGCGCGACCGTCGCACCGGCCGGGCGCGGACGCCCCGCCGATGTGCACGACCACGCCCTGCGCACCGCCGCACTGCTGCGCCGGCGCCACCCGGCCGACAAGGAACTCCAGGTGGCGGGCCTGGTCCAGGGCATCGGGCGGCTGCTGGGGCCGGGCCCGGGGGCCGGGCCGGGCGACCGCGCGGCCGACGCGGTCCGCCCGCTGCTCGGCGCGCGCGTCGCCCGGCTGGTGCGGGCGGGGGCCGGCGGCGGGGCGGACGAGGACGCGGCCGCCCTGCGCCGGGCCGCCGAGGAGGCCCTGACCGACGAGGGGGACGCGGGCGTCCTGGAGGACTGGCGCACCCTCCTCGCGCTGGTCGCCGACCGCGCCTCCCGCCTCAGGGCCGCCGACTGACGGCCCGTCGGGCGGGAGAGGCGCTCACCACTTGCCCGGCGCGTAGTCCTTCATGAAGACGCCGTACAGGTCCTCGCCGGCCTCGCCGCGCACGATCGGGTCGTAGACCCGGGCCGCGCCGTCGACCAGGTCGAGCGGGGCGTGGAAACCGGCCTCGGCGAGACGGACCTTGTCGGGGTGCGGGCGCTCGTCGGTGATCCAGCCGGTGTCGACGGCCGTCATCAGGATGCCGTCCTCGTCGAACATCTCCTGGGCGCTGGTGCGGGTGAGCATGTTCAGGGCGGCCTTGGCCATGTTGGTGTGCGGGTGGCCCGCGCCCTTGTAGCCGCGCTCGAAGACGCCCTCCATGGCGGAGACGTTGACGATGTACGTCCGCCGGGCAGCGGCGGCGGCCATCACCGGGCGCAGCCGGCTGATCAGGATGAACGGCGCCGTCGAGTTGCACAGCTGGACCTCCAGCAGCTCGACCGGCGTGACCTCCTCCACCGTCTGGATCCAGCTGTTGGTGTCGTGCAGGTCCGGGACCAGGCCGCCCGCGTCGATGGCGGTGCCGGCCGCGATCCGCTCCAGGGACGCCGAGCCGGACACCAGGGCCAGGTCGGTGACGTCCTGGGCGGTGAGCGCGCCGGAGCCGGCCTCCGGCAGCGCGGCGACCGCGCCCGAGCCGAAGGTGCCGATCACCTCGGCCGCGGGCAGCTCACCCGCGGGCAGCGGGGCCGACTCGGCGGCGAGCAGCTCGCTGTAGGCCTGCGGGGAGCGCCTGACGGTCTGGGCGGCGTTGTTGATCAGGATGTCCAGCGGGCCCTCGGCCGCGACCGAGTCGGCGAGGGCGACCACCTGGGCGGGGTCGCGCAGGTCGATGCCGACGATCTTCAGCCGGTGGATCCAGTCGGCGCTGTCGGGCTGGGCCTTGAAGCGGCGGACGGCGTCGCTCGGGAAGCGGGTGGTGATCGTGGTGTGGGCGCCGTCGCGCAGCAGCCGCAGCGCGATGTACATGCCGATCTTGGCGCGGCCGCCGGTGAGCAGGGCCCGCTTGCCGGTCAGGTCGGCGCGGGCGTCGCGGCGGGCGCGGTTGTCGGCGGCGCACTTCTGGCAGAGCTGGTGGTAGAAGTAGTCGACCTCGACGAAGCGCTGCTTGCAGACGTAGCAGGAGCGCGGGCGCCGGAGCACGCCGGCGATCGTCCCCTCCTCGGTGCGGGAGGAGGGCAGGATGCCCTCGGTCTCGTCGTCGACGCGCTGGGCGGAGCCGGTGGCCGTGGCCTCGGTGACCGCCTTGTCGTGGGCGGTCTTGGCGGCCCGGCGCTCCTGGCGGCGGCGCTGCTTGACCATGCGGTAGACGTGCGAGGTGGCGCGGCGCACCGCGATGGCGTCGGGGTGGTCGACCTCTATCCGGTCCAGTTCCTGGAGCACGTCGAGGCAGACGGCGAGACGGCCGGGGTCGATGCCGGGGCCGCTGCCGGGGCCGTGCGCCGCCTCGTCGCCCGGCTCGTACGCCTCGGCGCCGCCCGGTGCGTACACCACCTCGTCCGTGGCCGTGGAGCCGTCGTCTGTCACCGTCATCGCGCTGCCGTTTCCCTGGTCGCCACGCGGCGCGTGGAGTCGCGCTCGCTTTCGAACGGGGGATTTTACGGCAGCGGCGCGGCGTACCGCCAAACGCGCGACGATCAAGGCGCGCAGACCGTGAGAAGGGTCTCCACCTCCTCGGACAGGGCGCGGGCCAGCCGGTTGAGATCGGGTACGGCGCGGGCGTCGGCGACCAGGCCGTAGTGGACGTGGCCGCGGTAGGTGGACACGGCGATCGCGAGGGACTGGCCGGGGGCGAGCGGCGCGAAGGGGTAGACGGCGGTGAGCGGGTGGCCGCCGAGCCTCAGGCCGAAGCCGGGCAGCGGGACGCTGGTGACCAGGATGTCGAACCAGAGCCGGGCGGCCTGGGCGACCAGGGGGCCGCCGAGCCGGTGGCCGAGGGCGGGGACGTGGTCGGCCAGCAGGGCGACGGCGCCCGCGCCGCGGTCGGGGCCGGCGTCCTTGTTGCGGTCCATGGCGGTGCGGACGGCGGCGAGCCGGCGCAGCGGGTCGGCGACGCCGACGGGCAGTTCCATCAGGTAGCCGGAGAGCCGGTTGCCCTGCGGGTGGGCGGTGCGCGGGCGGCGCCGGGAGACCGGGATCAGGGCGCGCGGGGCGGCACCCGCGCTGGAGTCGCCGCGCTCGTCGAGCCAGGTGCGCAGGGCCCCGGCGACGACGGCGATCAGCACGTCGTTGACGGTGCCGCCCACGGCCTTGCGCACCAGGTGCACGTCGTCGATGTCGAGGACGACGCCGGCGGTGCGGCGGGTTCCGGTGGGTTCGGCGGTGAGCGCGGGGACGGGGCGGGTAGTGAGGGTGGAACGGGCGACGGAGGCGCCGATGTCCAGGGCGCGGCCGACGTCGGCGAGCGCGCCGCGCACCAGCCGGGGCAGCCGGCGCACGTCGGGCAGCGGTCCGCGGGCGGGTGCGGCGGGGCGCGGCCGGCGCTCGGGCAGGTCCATCGGGTCGAGGATCGCGGCGGCCAGGCTCAGGGCGCGCAGGCCGTCGGCGAGGGCGTGGTGGAACTTGAAGAGCACCGCGAAGCGGTCGCCCGCCTCGCCGGGCAGCACATGGGCCTCCCACGGCGGGCGGTTGCGTTCCAGCGGGCGCTGCATGAGCCGGCCGGACGCCGCCTGGAAGTCGCGGGCGGGGGCGTGCAGGCGGACGTGGTGGAGCGGGTCGAAGCAGGGGTCGGGTTCGCGGGCGGCGCCGCCGAGGCCGAGCGGCCGGCGCAGTCCGTCGCGCAGTCCGCGCGGGAGGGGGTGGCGCAGGTCGAGGGGACGCCAGGTGTCGCGGATGCGCATGCGCAGCCCGGGGACGGCGGCGGCGCGGGCGGCGAGCAGGTCGGCGGCGTGCGCGGCGGCGGTGGGCGAGTGCGCCGAGAAGATGCCGAGCGCGCCGAGGTGCATGGGGTGGTCGGCGGACTCGATGTTCCAGAACGCCAGGTCGAGGGGAGCGAGCGGATCGGAAGTCATGGCTTGCCTCGCGTCGGCGGTGAGTGAGTCTCAGTCAAGCGCTCCCGACCGATTACGGTCAAGTACGATCACGCTACGCTCAGTTAACAGCGGATTAAAGTCCCGCCCCGCGATCCCCACCGGGACCGCGGGGCGGAGGGACCGTTACGGACAGGTCACCTGAGGGCGGGCGGCGCGGCCTGCGCCGACGTCCCCCAGGACGAGGGCCGCGGGCCCACGGTGTAGTGGAGGGTGCGCAGCGAGCGCAGCGCGGCGGTGGTCAGATACGTCCGTTCGTACGTCACTCCGTCGGCGCGCACCGTCTGGACGTACCGCGTGTCGCGGGAGGTGCCCGGCGCGGTGATGGTGAGGGCGCCGCGCGGGTGGTAGCGGCGGTCCAGCCGGAGGTCGACGCGGTCGAAGACCGGCGTGGACAGGCCCCAGGTGGGATAGCCGGGCTGCACCGGGTACAGGCCGATGGACGACAGCACGTTCCAGGCGGACATGGTGCCCAGGTCGTCGTTGCCGGTCAGTCCGGTCGGCCCGTCGGTGAACAGGGTCAGCGCGGCGTGCACCACGTCGGTGGTCTTCCACGGCTGCCCGGTCGACAGATACGTGTAGGGGGCGATGAGGTCGGGTTCGTTCTGCGGGTTGTACTTGTCGGTGTCGTAGTAGGCGTACGGCCCGTTGACCCACACCTCGCGGGCGGTGCGCTCGGGGTCCTTGAGCAGCTGGTCGTAGGCGAAGAACTCGTCCAGCCGCTCGTTGGCGAGGCGTTCGCCGCCGATCAGGCGCACCACGCCGGGCAGGTCCTGCGGCACCAGCCACTGGTACTGCCAGGCGGTGCCCTCGTGGAAGCCGACGGACTGCGCCGGGCTCCACGGTCCGGTGAAGGCGCCGGAGGTGTCGCGGGAGCGGAAGAAGCGGGTCGAGGGGTCGAAGAGGTTGCGGTAGTTCAGCGACCGGGCGGCCCAGCGGTCGGCGTCCTCGCGGTGGCCCAGGGCGCGCGCCATCTGGGCGAGCATGGCGTCCGACAGGGCGTACTCCAGGGTGGCCGAGCCGCCGAAGGCGTAGTCGGAGTGGCCGGCCTTGGTCGGTTCGTGGCCCTTGAGGTAGGGGGCGTAGCCGCGGGCGAGGTAGTCGGGGACGGCGTCGCGGCCGACCGCGGGCGAGGTGGCCGGCGGCAGCGAGTCGGCGTTGCGCTTGAGCGCCCGGTAGGCCCGCTCCTCGTACCCCTTGAGCAGGCCGTGGTGGAAGGCGTTGGTGAGGAACGGGGTCACCGGGTCGCCGGTCATGATGTTCGTCTCGACCGTGCCGTAGCCCCATTTGGGGAGCCAGCCGCTCTCCTCGGCGATGTGGACGACGGAGATCGCCATGTCGCGGGACTCGTGCGGGGCGAGCAGGGCCAGGAACTGGGCCTGGGTGCGGTAGGTGTCCCACAGCGACCAGTTCTGGTAGTACGTGAACCCGTCGGTGCGGTGCACGCGCCGGTCCCAGCCGGTGTACCGGCCGTCGGCGTCGCTGCCGACGTTGGGCGCGAGGAAGGCCCGGTACAGCGAGGAGTAGAAGGTGCGCCTGAGCGTGTCGCCGCCGCCGTGGGCGCGTACGTCGCCCAGCCGGTCCTCCCAGGCCCGCCGGGCGGCCGCGCGCACGGCGTCGAAGCGGCGGCCGCCCTCGGCGCGCAGGTTGCCGGCCGCGCCGGCCGCGTCGACGTAGGACAGCGCGGTGGTCGCCTCGACGGTGCGGTCCTCGGTGGTGTCGAAGCGCAGGTAGGCGCCGCCGTGCCCGGTGCGCGCCCCGGGGGTGACGGTGGCGCCGTCCCAGGTGCCGTACGCGGTGAAGGGCCGGTCGAAGCGGGTGATCGTGTAGACGGTGTACGGCAGGGTGTCCTTGCAGAAGCCGCGGCCGGTGATCGCGGTGCGCACCGTGTGGTCGTCCAGGATCTCCACCGTGCTCGCGACCATGCGGTGCAGCGCCTGCCCGGCGTCGAGCAGGACGTTGGCCTTGTCGGTGGCGGGGAAGGTGTAGCGCTGCACGCCGGTACGGGCGGTCGCGGTCAGCTCGGCCCGGATGCCGGAGTCCAGGCCGACCCGGTAGTAGCCGGGGCTCGCGCTCTCGTCCTCGTGCCGGAAGCCGGCCGCGTACCTGGCGTTGTCGGTCCGCGTCACCTCGCCCGTCGTCGGCAGCACGGGCAGGTCGCCGCCGAGGCGGCAGCCGACGCCGGAGAGGTGGACCAGGGAGAAGCCGCGGACGTGGTCCTGGGTGTAGTCGTAGCCGGTGCTGTGGCCGGTGTCCGGCGAGAGCTGCACCATGCCGAACGGCACGGCCGCGCCGGGGAAGGTGTTGCCTTCGTTCGCCGTTCCGATGAACGGGTTGACCAGGTCGGTGAGGCGGGCGTCGCGCGGTTCGGCGGCCCGTGCGGTGACGGGGGCCGCGGACAGCGCGGACGCTGCCACCGCTCCCGCCAGGCACAGGCGCAGGCGCCGGGTCCATCTCATGCGGGCAGTCCTTAGGAGGAGACGTCGTTGCCTGCATGATCACGTCTGCGGGCCGGTGAGCCGGGCATCCCGCGGGTGTCGCGTGCACGCGTCGCGGAGATCCAAGTGGACCCGCGGCCCGCGGGGCGCGCACCATGGGGACGTCGCTTCCGCGTCGTGCCGGACCTCCGGCGGCGCGCCCGACCCGCGGAAGGGAAGTGGTCCCGATGCCCAAGGTCTCCCGGGACACCGCCACCCAGGGCGGCGACTACGGCCCGGTCGTCGAGCAGTCCGAGGAGCTGGAGCCCTACACGGTGGACTTCCGCAGCTACCGCGAGGACGTCGACCTGACCCCGCTGCTCAGGGAACTGCCGGACGGCCGCTGCCAGTGCCCGCACTGGGGGTACGTCTTCAAGGGCGAGCTGCGGCTGCGCTACCCCGACCGCGACGAGGTGTACACGGCCGGGGAGGCGTTCTACGCCCCGCCCGGGCACGTCCCGGTGCACACCGCGCCGGGCACGGAGTACGTCCAGTTCAGCCCGGCCGACGAGGTGCGCCGGGCCAGCGCGGTCACCCTGAACCACTTCCCGCCGCTGAGCGGCTGAGAGCCCGGCCCGTGCCCCCCGGCTCCGCCGTCACGGCACGCGCTGGCCCTTGCCCAGGGCGATCACGCCGCCCTTGGAGACGGTGTACAGCTCGGCGTCCCGCTCCGGGTTGACGCCGATGGTCGCGCCCGGCGGCACCTCCACGTTCTTGTCCAGCACCGCCCCGCGCACCACCGCGCCCCGGCCGACGTGGACGTTGTCGTGCAGCACCGAGCCCTGCACCACCGCCCCGGGATCGACCCGGACGCCCGGGGAGAGCACGGAGCGGGTGACCTGGCCGCGGATCAGACAGCCCGCGCTGATGATCGACTCGCCGGCGATGCCGCCCGCGTTGAACCGGGCCGGCGAGAGCTGATTGGAGTGCGTGTAGATGGGCCAGTCGCGGTTGTAGAGGTTGAACGCGGGCCGCTCGGCGATCAGGTCCATGTGGGCGTCGTAGTACGCGTCGAGGGTGCCCACGTCCCGCCAGTAGCCCTGGTCGCGGCTGGTCTCGCCGGGCACGTGGTTGGCGCTGAAGTCGTAGAGCTGGGCCTCGCCGCGCTCGGTGAGCTGGGGCAGGATCGAGCCGCCCATGTCGTGCACCGACTCCGGGTCCTCGGCGTCCCGGTGCAGCGCCTCGATCAGCGCCTTGGTGGTGAAGAGGTAGTTGCCCATGGAGGCGAACACGCAGTCCGGGGCGTCGGGCAGGCCCGGCGGGTCGGCGGGCTTCTCCAGGAAGCGTTCGACGGTCAGCCCGTCGGAGGCCGGTGTGATCACCCCGAAGGAGGAGGACTCGGTGCGCGGCACCCGGATGCCGGCGACCGTCACCCCCGCGCCGCCCTCGATGTGCTGGCGCAGCATCTGCCGCGGGTCCATGCGGTAGACGTGGTCGGCGCCGAACACCGCGACGTACTCGGGCTGTTCGTCGTGGACCAGGTTGAGGGACTGGAGGATCGCGTCGGCGCTGCCCAGGTACCAGCGGGGCCCGAGCCGCTGCTGCGCGGGCACCGGGGTGACGTAGTTGCCGAGCAGGCTGGACATCCGCCAGGTGGTGGTGATGTGCCGGTCCAGCGAGTGCGACTTGTACTGGGTCAGCACGCAGATGCGCAGGATGTCGGCGTTGACGAGGTTGGACAGCACGAAGTCGACCAGCCGGTAGGTGCCGCCGAAGGTGACCGCGGGCTTGGCGCGGTCGGCGGTCAGGGGCATCAGACGTTTGCCCTCTCCGCCCGCAAGGACGATTCCGAGGACCGAAGGCCCACCACGACGCATGGCCGCTCCCCTCACCCGATTGCACCACTACTGCCCTGGCACCCGGCAGACTAAGCCTGCTTGCGGATCTCCTCGTACAACCGCGCGGTGCGCCGCGCGACCGCGTCCCAGCCGAACTCCTCGACCGCCCGCCGCCGCCCGGCCTCGCCCATGCGGCGCGCCGCCGCCGGGTCGGCGAGCACCGCGTCCAGGGCCCGGGTCAGCCCCGCCTCGAAGTCGTCGCCGAGGTCCACGAGCAGCCCGGTGCGGCCGTCCTCGACCACCTCGGGGATGCCGCCCACCCGCGAGGCGACGACGGGGGTGCCGCAGGCCATCGCCTCCAGGTTGACGATGCCGAGCGGCTCGTACACCGAGGGGCACACGAAGACGGTGGCATGGGTGAGCAGCTGGACCACCTCCGGGCGCGGCAGCATCCGCGGGATCCAGTGCACGCCCTCGCGGGCCCCGCTCAGCTCCTCGTACAGCTCGCGGAACTCGCGGTCGATCTCGGGGGTGTCGGGGGCGCCCGCGCACAGCACGACCTGGACCGCCGGGTCGATGCCGCGCACCGCGCGCATCAGGTGCGGCACGCCCTTCTGGCGGGTGATGCGGCCGACGAACAGCACGTAGGGGCGGTCCGGGTCGACGCCGGTCCGGGTGAGGGCGTCGGTGCCGGGGTCGGGCCGGTACAGGCCGGTGTCGATGCCGTTGTGGATGACGTGCACGCGCGCCGGGTCCAGCTCCGGGTAGCAGCCGAGGATGTCCGCGCGCATCGCGCCGGAGACGGCGACCACCGCGTCGGCGGCCTCGAACGCGGTGCGCTCCGCCCAGCTGGAGAGGGCGTAGCCGCCGCCGAGCTGCTCGGCCTTCCAGGGGCGCAGGGGTTCGAGGGAGTGCGCGGTCACCACGTGCGGCACGCCGTACAGGAGCTTGGCGAGGTGGCCGGCGAGGTTGGCGTACCAGGTGTGGGAGTGGACCAGCTCGCGGCCTTGCAGGGCGGCGGTCATGGCGAGGTCGACGGAGAAGGTGCGCAGGGCGTCGTTGGCGCCGTCCAGCGCGCGCCAGGAGCGGTGCCGTACGACGCCGGCGGCGCGGTCGCCGGTGGAGGACTCGCCCCAGCAGTGCACCTCCAGGTCGACGAGGGGCCTCAGTTCCCGCGCGAGGAACTCGACGTGGACGCCGGCGCCGCCGTACACGTCCGGCGGGTACTCCCGGGTCAGCAGTCCCACTCGCACGCGCAACCCCCTGGATCCTCGGGCGGCCGGCCGCCGCGGCCGGTCCCTTTCATGGTCACCCGGACGAGCCGTGTGCGGAAGAGCGCGGGGCTCGTGCGAAACAACAGTCACCGCAGACGCCGCCGCCGGGCACCCGGTAGTAGAGGCAGCAGCTGCGGCGGCGGAAGTCGAGGACTCCGGCGCCGGCGCCGGCGAGCAGGGGGTGGGCGAGGAGGCGTGCGGCCAGGGCGCGGGCGCGGTCGGCGGCGTCGGGCTCGTCGTTCTCCCGCGCCCACCGGGCGAGCTGGCGGGCCGCTCCGGCCAGCGCGGAGGCCGCGTTGCCCCGGAGCAGACCGGCGGCCAGGCGGTGGCGGGCGCGCAGGGCCGCCGCCAGGGGCTCCAGATGGCCGTGCAGGACGGCGTCGGCGAGCGGAACCGGTCCGGCGGGCTCGCGCACCTCGGTCAGCCACAGGTCCTCCGGGGCGCCGCCGGCCGGGTCCCAGCGCAGCAGCCGCGGATCGAGGTCGGGGACGCGCCCGTAGCGTACGGCGCAGCCGAGCGCGACGGACCACAGCCGGGCGGCGAGGGCCTGGTGCGCCACCGAGGCGGCGACCCGGGGTTCGGCGGCGCCGACGCCCGCGGCGACCCGGCGCACGCGGGCGTCCAGCGGGTGCGGGCGTCCGGGGCCGGGCGGGGTACGGTCGTAGGCCTCGGCGAGGGTGGGCAGCGGGCCGTGCGGCGGTTCGCCCGTGCGCAGGGCGAAGAAGCCGCCGAGGGGGGCGAGCGCGGCGAGTCGGGTGTCCAGGTGCACGAGGAGCAGTCCTACCAACACCCGTCGGGCGTACGCAGCGTCGGGGTCCGTCGCGGCGTCGGTCCCCAGGTGGCGGCGGCCCCCTAGGGGATCCCTGGAGGGTTCCGGTCAGGGGCCTCCTCCCCTGTCGCCCACCCAGGGGAGGAGGGGGCGACGAGAGTACTCCGTCGGTAGGAGGACTCATTGGGTGCTCAGGGACGACGACGGAACGGGCCCGGCACGGCAGGCTGTTGAACCATGGAAGCCGACCGTTCGCAGCGCCGGGCCGACCGCCCCCGCCGTCCGCAGAGGAGCAGCCGATGAGCGCCCTGGCGTTGTCCGTGCTGCTGTCGTTCGTGTCCGCCGTCGCCTACGCGGGCGGCGCGATCGTGCAGGAGCGGGTCGCGGTCACCTCCCCGGGCAAGCGATACGCGCCGCTGCGCCGCCCGGCCTGGTGGGCGGCGGTCGCGCTGAACGGCCTGGGCGCGCTGCTGCACGTGGTGGCGCTGGCCTACGGCCCGCTCAGCCTGGTGCAGCCGCTGGGCGCCCTCACCATCGTGTTCGCGCTGCCCATGGCGGCGCTGTTCGTGGGGCGCCGGGCGGGCGGCACCGCGTGGCGGGGCGCGATCCTGGCGACGGTGGGCCTGGCGGGCCTGCTGTCGCTGGTGGGCTCCTCCGACGGGCAGTCGCTGAGCGGGGCGCACCGGGTGACCCTCGCGGTGATCACCGGCGGCGCGCTCGCGGCGCTCACGGTCGCGGGCCGGGCGGCCCACCGGCATCCGGCGGTGCGCAGCGTGCTGCTGGCCGTCGGCGCGGGTCTCGCGTTCGGCATGGCCTCGGTGTTCACGAAGACGGTCGCGATGGACTGGACGGACGGGGTCGCGGCCGCGGAGCTGCCGTCGCTGGCGGTGATCGGGGTGCTGGCCACGGCGGGCATGCTGCTGTCGCAGGCCTCCTACCGCGGTGGCGGCCTGGCGGCGCCGCTGGCGACGCTGACCGTGGTGAACCCGGTGGCGGCGGCCGCGGTCGGCGTCACGATGTTCGGCGAGAGCTTCCGGTACGGCGTCACGGGCACCGTGCTGGCACTCGGCTGCGGTGTGCTGGCCGTGGGCGGCCTGATCCTGCTGACCACCGAGCGCATCGAGCGCACGGCGGGGCCGGCGCGGTCCGGACCGGCCGCCGTCCCCGGCGAGGACGCGGCGGACCCGGCGGGCCCCGAGGAGCCGCCGTCCGCCGTGGCGGCGGCGGTGGCCGCGGCCGTGCGGACGCCGGTTCCGGCGGCGCTCGTGGCCTCGGTCCCCGGACAGCTGGGCGGCCCGGCGGGCGCCGTCGCGCTGCCCGAGCGGACCGCCGCCGGGAACGCCGGGCCCGGACCCGGACGTGAGCCGGGCGGACCGCCGTCGGTGCCGGCGTCGCTCCGGGGCGAGGCGGCGGGCGCCGTGCCCTTCCGGATGGTCGCGTACATCCCGATGCCGGCCTCCCGGCCGAAGCGGACGCCGGTCTGACCCGCGGGACCGCTCCGGCCCGCGCGGCTCATCGCCGGTGTGACCTGGGGGTGCCCCGGCCTGTTCCGGCTCGTCGTCGCCGCTCGGGCCGGGGGCGCTCCGGCTTGTCCGGGTCCGCACCGGTCCGCCCTGGGGCCGCTCTCCGGGCTGTCCGGCTCATCACCGGCCCGCCCCGGGGGCGCTCCGGTCGGTCCGACGCTCCTCATCGATCCGCACCGGGGCCGCTCCGGCCTGTTCCGGATCGTCGCCGCCCTGCCGCGGCGGGTCGGCACCGTGACCGACGCCGTGGTCGGGCGCCGTGGTCCCGTGGGGGCGGAGCGGTGGCCGTCACTCGTACCGGTACTTCAGTGACTCCGCCTCGGCCCGCTCGATGTCGGCGATCGTCAGCTCCGGCATCCGCAGCTGGGCCAGCGTCACCTCGGCCGAGGTCGGCTGCGCGTCCGCCGGGAGCCACTGCTCCGGCTTCCAGGCCCCGCTGCGCAGCAGCGACTTGGGGCAGTGCGGGTAGACCTCCTCGATCCCCAGCACCAGCGCGCTGGCCGGCGGCTTGCCCACGGCGGTCAGCTGCGACAGCAGCTCCGGGCGGGTGGAGACGCAGGCCCGGCCGTTCACCCGGAGCGTCGTGGTGCGCCCCGGAATGACGAACAGCAGCCCGGCCCGTCCGGTGGCGATGACGTTCTGCGCGGTGTCCAGCCGCTTGTTGCCGGTCGCGTCCGGTATCGCCAGCGTGTGGGCGTCCAGGACGGCGACGAACCCGGCGGGGCCGCCGCGCGGGGAGACGTCGCAGTTGCCCTCGGCATCCGCGCTGGCGACCAGGACCAGCGAGGAGCAGGCGATCAACCGCCGGGTCTGGTCGGTGAGTTCGGTCATCTGCTTGCGCAGCGCCGCGGCACTGGGGACGTCGTAGGCCCGACGCAGCGCCTCCTGGTCGGTCACGGCGTCGAGGCGGAGCGAGTCGAAGGCACTGCCGGCGAGGGTTGGCGTCATGCCCCGACCCTAACGGGCCCCGCCTCGAACGACCTTGGGCGGTGACAGGCCCCGGCATCGCGCCCGCCCGCCTCAGAGCCGGATGCCGCCGGCCCGGAGGTAGGCGAGCGGGTCGATGTCCGAGCCGAAACCGGGTCCCGTCCGCACCTCGAAGTGCAGGTGCGGTCCCGTCACGTTGCCCGTGGCGCCCGAGCGGCCTATGCGCTGCCCGGCGCCGACCGTCTGCCCGGCGCGCACGGAGATCGCCGACAGATGGGCGTACTGGGTGTAGCGGCCGTCGGCGTGCCGGATGACCACCTGGTAGCCGTAGGCGCCGCCCCAGCCGGCGCTGACCACGTGGCCGGCGGCGGCCGCGTGCACCGAGGTGCCGGTGGGCACCTCGAAGTCGACGCCCGTGTGGTAGCCCTTGGACCAGTGGGAGCCGCTCACCCGGTAGCCGGTGCCGATCGGGGCCTGCACGGGGGCCACCAGGGTGTGCGCGGTGGTGCTGTGGCTCTTCTCGGTCCGCGTCGCGGACTCGGTCTTGGTCTTGGTGTGCGGTCTGGACTGCGTCTTCGGTCTGGCCTGCGTCTTCGGTCCGGCCTGGGTCTTCGGCTCGGGCCGCGCCTTCGGCTTCGCGGCCGGGTGTGCGGCGGTGGAGCCGCTCTGGTGCGGCGCGGTGTGCGTCGTGCGCAGCGAGAGCCGCTGGCCGGGCAGGATCAGGTCCGGGTCGTCGCCGACGGTGACGCGGTTGGCGGCGTACAACTGGTGCCAGCCGCCGTGGACGTGCCGGTCGTCGGCGATCCCGGAGAGGGTGTCGCCGTGGACCACCGTGTACATCTCGGCGGTGCCGGCCCGCGACTGCGGCGTGGTCTGCGGCCGTACGTCGTGCGCCGAACTCTTCGCCTTCGGGGCGCTCCTGGCGCTCTGCGTGTGCACCGGCCGGCCGGCCGCGCCGTCCGGGTGCACCCCGGGGTCGCCGCCGCCGCGGGTCAGCCCGGCGCGCACCGAGCACACCGGCCAGGCGCCGGGCCCCTGCCCGTCGAGCACCTTCTCGGCGACCGCGATCTGCTGGTCGCGGGTGGCCAGATCGGCGCGCGGCGCGTACCGCGTGCCGCCGTACGCCGCCCAGGTGGACCGGGTGAACTGGAGGCCGCCGTAGAAGCCGTTGCCGGTGTTGACGCTCCAGTTGCCGCTCGACTCGCAGGCCGCCACCTTGTTCCAGGTGGCGGCGTCGGCCGCGTGCGCGACGCCGGCGCCGATGAGCGGGATGGCCATTCCGGCGCCGCCCGCCGTGACGGTGAGGGAGGCGCGGTTGATCCTGTTCGGCTGGTACCGGCGGTGCCGGCCGCGTGCGGCCATGTCTGAAGCCCCTTCGCCCTGCGTCAGGAGCGGCAAAAGTAGGCGCTGCCAACAAGCCGTGACAAGGCGGCTATCGGCCGCTTCACGCCGCAAGTGGCCGATAAGGGGTTTCCGTTGGCCGGTTCGTCCGGTTCGGCCCGTCCGCGCTGAGGCGGCGGGGGCGGGTGGTGCGTAAGGGAGGGCGTCGGGGCACCCGCCCCAGGGCGCGGGCGCCCGCAGGACGCGGGCGTCCGCGGCCGACGGGACCGCGGCGGCCGCCCGAGGCGGGGCGGTACGGATGTGCGGTCGCCGTACCGGCGCGCCAGGATGGTCCAAGACGTCCCAGCTGATGATGATCCACCGGATTCTGGAGGAACAGGCGGTATGAGCACTACAGCCCAGATCGGCGTCACGGGGCTCGCGGTCATGGGCCGCAACCTCGCCCGCAACTTCGCGCGCAACGGCTACACGGTCGCGCTGCACAACCGGACCGCGTCCCGGACGCACGATCTGGTGGCGGAGTTCGGGGAAGAGGGCATCTTCGTCCCGACCGAGGCCGCGAAGGACTTCGTGGCGGCGCTGGAGCGGCCGCGCCGCCTGGTGATCATGGTGAAGGCGGGCGAGCCGACCGACGCGGTGATCCAGGAGTTCGCCCCGCTGCTGGAGCCCGGCGACATGATCATCGACGGCGGCAACGCGCACTTCGCCGACACCCGGCGGCGCGAGCGGGAGCTGCGCGAGCAGGGCATCCACTTCGTCGGCACCGGCATCTCCGGCGGTGAGGAGGGCGCGCTGCACGGGCCGAGCATCATGCCGGGCGGCTCGGCCGAGTCCTACGAGTCGCTGGGCCCGATGCTGGAGAAGATCTCCGCGAAGGCGAAGGACGGGGCGCCGTGCGTGACGCACGTGGGGCCGGACGGCGCGGGCCACTTCGTGAAGATGGTGCACAACGGCATCGAGTACGCCGACATGCAGCTGATCGGTGAGGCGTACCAGCTGCTGCGGGACGTGGCCGGCTACTCCCCCGGGCAGATCGCGGAGATCTTCCGCACCTGGAACACCGGGCGGCTGGACTCGTACCTGATCGAGATCACGGCTCAGGTGCTGTCGCACGTGGACGCGGCGAGCGGCGAGCCGTTCGTGGACGTGGTCGTGGACCAGGCCGAGCAGAAGGGCACCGGCCGCTGGACGGTGCAGATCGCGCTCGACCTGGGCGTGCCGGTCTCCGGCATCGCGGAGGCGGTGTTCGCGCGGTCGCTGTCGGGGCACGCGGCGCTGCGGGCGGCCTCGCGTGACCTGGCGGGCCCGAAGGCCGCGCCGCTGTCCGAGTCGGAGGCGGCGGCCTTCGCCGACCGGGTGGAGCAGGCGCTGTACGCCTCGAAGATCGTGTCGTACACGCAGGGCTTCCACGAGATCGCGGCGGGCAGCGAGGAGTACGGCTGGGACATCGACCTCGGTGCGATCGCCGCCATCTGGCGGGACGGCTGCATCATCCGCGCGGCCTTCCTCGACCGTATCCGCGCGGCGTACGACGCCCGGCCGGACCTGCCGAGCCTGCTGTCCGACGAGACGTTCGCGCGGGAGATCGCGGCGGCCCAGGACGACTGGCGCGAGGTCCTGGTCGCGGCCACCCGCCAGGGCGTGCCGGCCCCCGGCTTCGCCGCGGCCCTCGCCTACTACGACGCCCTGCGCGCCGAGCGCCTCCCCGCCGCCCTCACCCAGGCCCAGCGGGACTTCTTCGGCGCGCACACCTACCGGCGGGTGGACCGCGAGGGCACGTTCCACACGTTGTGGGGCGGGGACCGGTCGGAGGTGGAGGCGTAGGAGACGGGTGTGGGGGGCACGGCCGGGCGGCCGTGCCCCCCACACCCGTCCGGGCCGCTCAGGGGCGTCTCAGGTCAGGGGTGGCCCCGGCTCCGGGCTCGGGGTCGGGTCCGGGCCCGGCGGGATCGGGGACGGGGGCGGTTCGGGGGCCGGGTTCGGGGGCGGCGTCGGGACCGGGCCCGGCGGTGGCACGGGGGCCGGGGGCGGGGTGGGCGCCGGTGGGGTGGGCCCGGGCGGCGGTGGTGGCGCGGGCGTCGGCGGCCCCGGCACCGGGGACGGCTCGGGGGCCGGGTGCGGTGCGGGCGTGGGGACCGGCTCCGGGTACGGCTGCGGCGGATCGGGCGTGGGCGCGGGATCCGGGTGCGGCTCCGGCGGCTGCGGGTCGGGACCCGGGGTGGGGCCCGGGGTGGGCCCGGGCGGTACGGGGTCGGGGTACGGGTTGGTCATTGTCCTCTCCCGCCAGTCGGTCGGCCTCGGCTCTGGACTACCTCCCTCGCCTACCCGACACCCGCACGGCCAGTCACCCGAGGGCGCCCCGCCGAGGACCCGCCCGGCCCCGCCCGGGCGGCCCCGCGGCCGCGGTCAGACCGAGACGGCCTGCGGGCTGCGCCGCTGGTCGGTGCCCGGCACCGGGGCGGACGCGTCGGCGCCCAGCTCCACGACCCGGTTGCCCGCGTCCACGTGCACCACCCGCGGCTCCAGCGCCCGCGCCTCGGCGTCGGTCACCTGGGCGTAGCTGATCAGGATCACCAGATCGCCGGGGTGCACGAGGTGCGCCGCCGCGCCGTTGATGCCGATGACCCCCGAGCCGCGCTCGCCCTCGATGACGTACGTCTCCAGCCGGGCCCCGTTGGTGATGTCCACGATGTGGACCAGCTCGCCGGGCAGCAGGTCGGCGGCGTCCAGCAGATCGGCGTCCACGGTCACCGATCCCACGTAGTGCAGGTCGGCCTGGGTGACGGTGGCGCGGTGGATCTTCGACTTGAGCATGGTGCGCAGCATTCAGTGCTCCTTGAGATAGCTCCCTGCCTGCTCTGTGCAGGTCAAAGGCGTGCGCTCACTCTACTAGGGCGCACCGTCGGAGCCCTGTGGGAGATGCCTCACGCGCGGGGGCGGGCGCGGGCCGGGAAGCGGGCCGGGAATGCGCCGGGCGCGTGACTCGGCAGTGTTCACCATCAGGTCGGCGGCCGTTCATTTACGGGCCATGGAAAACATTGGGAGACGGATAGCATGCGCGGGTTCCTGGAATGAAATCCCCGGGGGGATCCGCGTATGTCCACGCTTTCCGTTGTCGTCCCGTGCCACAATGTCGAGGCCTATGTGGCGGAAACGGTGCGCAGTCTGGCCGTCAACGCGGACCCCGCGTTCGAGTTCCTGCTGATCGACGACTGCTCGACCGACCGCACCGGCCCGATCATCGAGGACATGATCGGCACGCTGCCGAACGCCCGGCTGATCCGGCACGAGACCAACCAGGGCGTGGCCCAGGCCCGCAACACCGGCCTGGACGAGGCGAGCGGCGACTACGTGACGTTCCTGGACGGGGACGACTGGTACGCGCCCGGCCATCTGCGCGCCATGGTGGACCGCATATCGCGTCTCGGCTGCGACTTCGCCCGTACCGACCATGTGCTGGCCACGGGCCGCAAGCGGCAGATCCGGTACGCCCCGGCCCGGCTGCGGGACGTGGTGATGGACCCGCGTGACGGCATCGCGCCCGCCCACATGGCCACCATGGTGGACTATCCCTTCGTGCCGTTCGGCATCTACAGTTCCCGCCTCTTCGAGAACGGCGAAGGACGGTTCGAGACGCGGCTGCGCACCGCCGAGGACCGCCTGTGGGTGTGGCGGCTGCATCTGCGGGCCCGCAGTTACGCGGCGCTCGGATTGCAGGGCGCCTTTTACCGGCGGGGCGTGGAAACGTCGCTCACCCAGATTTCCGACACCCGCCAGCTGGATTTCATTCCGGCCTATGACACCGTTCTGCGGGAAGTGACCGCCGATCCGGAGGGCGACCGTTTTCTGCCGAAGGCGATCCGCACCTACTGCGCGATGATCGCGTTCCACATGAACAAGGCCGACCAGTACGAGACCGCGGTGGCCCGGCAGCTCAGGAGCGAGTCGGCCGCCGCGCTGCACCGGATGCCGCAGCAGGTCCTCGACGAGACCCTGGCGACGCTGGACGACGAGCGGAGCGCGCTGCTGCGCCGCCTGCGCGACACGGGCGAGGGCCGCCCGGGCCGACCGGCCCCGACGGTGGTCGGCCCCCCGGTCTTCCGCACGCCCCGCCCCGCCGCCGCCCCTGCCGCCCCCACCGCCCCGCGCTCCGCGGACTCCCCCGGCCGCTCCCGAACCGGATCGTCCGCGGTGCGCCCGGAGCCGGTGCAGATCTTCCAAGCCTCCACCCTGTACGGCGCCGCCACCCTGGCCGCGGCCCTGGACGCCGGGCAGTTCGGCCCCGCCGGGCGGGCCCGGCGGGTGCTGCTGCTCACCAACAACGCGGCCGTCCCCGAGGTCACGCCGCTCATGTCCGACATGGCGGGCTACCGGGAGATCGCCGCCCGCTTCGACCAGGTCGAGGACTGGAACGAGGCCATCGCCCCGCACCACCCGGCCGGCTGGCAGCCCCGGCCGGACGACGCGCCCCTGTGGGAGCGGGTCCTGCGCGCCAGGTGGGGGCTCGGCGCCGGAGCGGTGACGCTCGTGGTCGAGTCGATCCAGGTCAGCCCCGCCCGCAGCCTCGCCGCCGTGTTCGCCGGCGCTCCGGTGCACGTCTACGCGGACGGCCTGATGAGCTACGGACCGACCCGTGACGAGCCGCCGCACTCCGTCGCGGTGCGGGTCCGGCGGCTGCTCCACCTGGACCTGGTGCCGGGACTGCGCCCGCTGCTGCTCTCGGAGTTCGGCGTCGAGCCCGAGGTCGTCCCGCACGACGCCTTCCGCGCGGTGCTGTCCGAACTGTCCCTGGCCGCCGCCGACGACCCCGAGATGACACGGGCGGCCGAGGCGGCGCCGACCGCGCTGCTGCTCGGGCAGTACCTGGCCGCGCTGGGCATCCTCACCGACGAGGAGGAAGAGGACCTGCACGTGCGGATGCTGCGCGCCGCCGCCGCTGCCGGTCACCGCTCGGTGGCCTTCAAACCGCACCCCACCGCGCCGGTCCGCTACGGCGAGGCCCTGGAGCGGGAGGCCGCCGCGGCCGGAGTGCGGCTGACGACACTGCGCGGGACGCTGCTCGCCGAGGTCTTCTACGCCCGTCTGCCGCTGGAACTGGTGGTCGGCTGCTTCTCCACCGCGATGCTCACCGCCACGGCCTACTTCGGCATCCCCACCGCCCGCGTCGGCACCCGGACGGTGCTGCGGCGGCTGACGCCCTACGAGAACAGCAACCGCGTGCCGCTGGTGATCGTCGACCACGTGGTCCCCGACCTCGAAGCCGCGGACGCCACCGCGCCGTCCGAGGCGCCGCCCGCCCTCCAGTCGCTGCTGGCGGCGGTCGGGTACTGCATGCAGTCCGCCCGCTACCCGTGGCTGCGCGCCGAGGCCGAACCGCTGCTGGCGCGGGCCGCGCACGCCTCGGAGGCCGGCCAGGAGGGGGCGTACGCCGCGTACTTCGGCGCCGAGCGGCCGGCCGGGCTGGATCTGCCCGGCGGTCACCGGCGGCGGCCCCTGCTGCGGCAGGCGCTCGCCCGCGGCCGGCGCGAGGCGGCCTCCGGCCGCTGACCTGCGGTGCCGGCCGGCCACCGACGACTTCCGGCCCCGCACCCACCGGCCGACGGCGGCCGACCGCAGCGACGTCCCGCAGCCCGTGCCGGAGGCTTCCGCGCGAGGCGGCCCGCACCAGACTCCCGAGGAATCGTGTCCGCTACCGTCAGACCCCCGTACGGCTCCACGGCGTCCGAGGGCGGCGACACCCCGCCCGGCGGCTCGCGCGCCGGCCGTGTCCTCGCCCGCCTCGCCGCCCTCGCCCCGTCCCGCGCACGCGGCAGCGTGCCGCTGCGCGCGGCCCTCGGCGCCGGCCTCCTGTCGTGCGCGGTGTTCTGCCTGGGGACCCTGCTCGCCGGGAGCCACCCGCTGGGGCCGCACAGCCGGAACATCGTCGACATGGGCACGCAGTACGTGCCCTTCCACGCCTACTGGCGCAAGGAGCTGCTCGGCGGCGCCGACGGCGACCTGTTCCTGAACTGGAACTCCGGATACGGCTCCAACTTCCTGGGCGACCTCGGCACCTACCTGAGCAGCCCCTTCGATCTGCTGGTCGTGCTGTTCCCGGCCGACCGCGTCGAACTCGCCCTCTTCGTCGTCAGCACGGCGAAGATCACCGCGGCCGGGGCGGCGATGGCCGTGCTGCTGCTGCGGCTGCGCCGCGGTCCGTGGCCGGTGGCGGCGGTGCTGGGGTCGGCGTACGCGCTGTGCGGCTGGACCCTCGACAACGGCGCCTACGTGCCGATGTGGCTGGACGGGCTGCTCGCCTTCCCGCTGCTGTGCCTGGTCGGCGAGTGGGCGCTGAGCGGGCGGCGCCCGGTGCTGGGGCCGCTGGTGGTGGCGCTGGCCTGGACGTCCAACTTCTACACCGCCTACATGGCCACCCTCGGCGCGGGCATCGTGCTGCTGGTACGGCTGCTCACCGGCGAGAGCGGCGAGACCGCTGAACGGGGTCGCCGGTGGCCGGCCGGCGTGCTGCGCGCCGCCCGGAGCGTACTGATCGGTGTCGGACTGGCCGCCCCGCTGGTCCTGGTGATCTACGCGGCCACCAAGGTCGCCCATCCCACCCCGCCCGTGGCCTTCGCGCCGGCCGCCTGGCCGGACGTCTTCGCCCGGCTGCTGCCCGCCACCAGCGGCACGGAGTCGCCCGCGCTGTACATCGGCACCCCGGCGCTCGCCCTCGCGCTGGCCATGCCCTTCCACCGCCGCCTGCCGGCCCGCACCCGGTACGGCTGGCCGGCCGCGGTCTGCCTCGTGGCGCTGTCGCTGCACTGGCGGCCCACCCATCTGCTCTGGCACGCGGGCGCCGAGCCCAACGGCGTCACCGACCGGCAGGCGTTCGTGCTGTGCGGCCTGCTGCTGATCGCGGCCTGGCGGTCCACCGCCGACGGACTTCCCCGGCCGCGCGCGCTCGCCGCGGGCCTCGCGGTCCTGGCCGCCCTGGCGCTGGCGGCGCGCGGCACCTACGCCGTCGACCGGTGGTCCTACCCCGTGTTCGCCGTCGCGCTGCTGCTGGGTCTGTCGGCCGCGGCCGCGGTGTTCCTCGCGGCCCGCTCCGGCAGCCGGGCCCGCGTCGCCCGCGTGCTGTCGGTGCTGGCCGTGGCGCTCCTGGTGACCGCCCAGGCGGGCGAGACGGCGGTGGCCGGGATGCGGGTGGCGCGGCTGGAGCGGCAGCACAGGTCCTGGTCGCCGCCGCTGGGCCGGGAGGAGCGGGAGACCGCGGCCGTCGTCGCCGCGAAGGACGACTGGCCGCGGGTGCGCACCGACCCCGGCGCGGAGCCCGGCCGCAACGATCCGATGCTCGTCGGCGGCCAGAGCGGCAACTACTACAGCAGCCTGACCGCCCAGACCACCTACACCACCCTGACCGCGCTGGGCTACGGCTACTTCGCCAAGGGCCGGCGCCTGATGAGCCTCGACCACCCGGTGACCGACGCGATCTTCTCCGTCGGCACCCGCGTCCGCCTGGTCCAGGACCCGGCGGGCGGTCCCGGCAGGGTGCCGCGGGCCGCCACCGGCCCCGTGCCGCCGCTGGTCACCGTCCGTCCCGACGTGCGCCTGCCGGACCCGGCGGCACGCTTCGGCGCGTCCGTCTTCGCCAACCAGGAGCTGCTGCTCGGCGCCCGCGTCTACGATCCGCCGGCCCGGACCACCGAGGTCCGCCACGGCAAGGAGCGGGTCACCCTCGCCACCACGTGCACCCCCGGCAGCAGGGTGTACCTGTCGGCGCTGACGTTCATCGGCTCCGCGACCATGGACGGCAGCCGGCCGGTGGACTTCAACGGCAAGCTGCCCGCCACGCGGCCCGCGTTGCAGAGCCTCGGCGTGACGCCGGCCTCCGGGAAGGTGCGGGTGGAGCTGCGCCACACCGGGTGGCTGGGCCTGCCGAAGCAGCCGATCGGCTGCCTGGTCGAGAACCGGCTGGAGCGGGCCGTACGGCAGCTGAGCGCCGGCGGCGCCACCGAGGTGCGGGTCGGCGGCCACTCCGTGACCGCGCGGATACCGGCCGGCAGCACCGGCACCGCGCTCCTCGCGGTCCCGCGGATCAAGGGCTGGTCGTGCGCGGCCGGCGCCGGCCCGGCCCGTCCGGCGCAGAGCTACCTCGGCCTGATCGCGGTGCCCTTGGACGGCACGGCCACCTCCGTCAGCTGCCGGTTCCGTCCGCCCGGCCTGTTGCGGGGCGCGGCCGTCGGCGCGGGCGCCCTGGTCTGTCTGGTGGCCACCGCGCTGTGGTGCCGGCGCGGCCGTCGGCGGGCGGCGCGGGCCGCGGCGGAGCCGGTGTGACGGCGGGGCCGTCCCGGCCGGGACGGCCGCAGGGGGGCGGGCCCACGCCCCGGCCGGGGCCGCTACGCCATCGCCTCCTGGGGCGCCGGGGCGGCCGGGGCCTGCTGCGGGCGCGGTGCGAACTGGGTGCGGTACAGCTCGGCGTAGCGGCCGCCGGCCGCCAGCAGCTCGTCGTGGGTGCCGCGTTCGACGATGGTGCCCGCCTCGACGACCAGGATCAGGTCGGCGGTGCGCACCGTGGACAGCCGGTGGGCGATGACCAGCGCGGTGCGGCCGGCCAGGGCCTCGGTGAGGGCTTCCTGGACGGCGGCCTCGGAGGAGTTGTCGAGGTGGGCGGTGGCCTCGTCCAGGATGACGACCCGCTGGCGGGCCAGCAGCAGCCGGGCGATGGTCATGCGCTGGCGTTCCCCGCCGGAGAGCCGGTAGCCGCGCTCGCCGACGACCGTGTCCAGGCCGTCGGGCAGGGCGCGGACCAGGGCGTCGAGGCGGGCCCGGCGCAGCGCGTCCCACAGGTCCGTCTCGCTCGCCTCGGGGCGGGCCAGCAGCAGGTTGGCGCGGACCGAGTCGTGGAAGAGATGGCCGTCCTGGGTGACCATGCCGACGGTGGCGCGCAGGGCGGCGGCGCTCAGGTCGCGCACGTCGACGCCGCCGACGCGCACGGCGCCCGCGTCGACGTCGTACAGGCGCGGCAGCAGCGCCGCGACGGTGGACTTGCCGGCGCCGGAGGAGCCGACCAGGGCGACGGTGCGGCCGGGTTCGGCGCGGAAGGAGACACCGTGCAGGACCTCGGCGCCGCCGCCGGTGTCGAGGCTCGCCACCTCCTCCAGTGAGGCGAGGGAGACCTTGTCGGCGGCCGGGTAGCCGAAGCGGACGCCGTCGAACTCGACCGCGACCGGTCCGTCCGGGACCTCGCGGGCGGCCGGCTTCTCCTCGATCAGCGGCTTGAGGTCCAGCACCTCGAAGACCCGCTCGAAGCTGACCAGGGCGCTCATCACCTCCACGCGGGCTCCGGCGAGCGCGGTGAGCGGCGCGTACAGGCGGGTCAGCAGGAGGGAGAGGGAGACGACGGCGCCCGGTTCCAGGGAGCCGCGCAGCGCGAGGAAGCCGCCGAGGCCGTAGACGAGGGCGAGCGCGAGGGAGGAGACCAGGGTCAGCGCGGTCAGGAACACCGACTGCGCGGTCGCCGTGCGGACGCCGATGTCGCGGACCCGGCCGGCGCGGGCGGCGAACTGGGCGGACTCCTCCTCGGGGCGGCCGAAGAGTTTGACGAGGGTGGCGCCGGGGGCGGAGAACCGCTCGGTCATCCGGGTGCCCATGGCCGCGTTGAGCGTGGCCGCCTCCCGTTGCATGCGGGCCATCCGGGCGCCCATCCGCCGGGCCGGGAGCACGAACACCGGCAGCAGCGCCAGGGCGAGCAGGGTGATCTGCCAGGACAGGGTGAGCATGACGGCGAGGGTGAGCAGCAGGGTGACCACGTTGCCGACCACGCCGGACAGGGTGGTGCTGAAGGCGCGCTGGGCGCCGATGACGTCGTTGTTGAGCCGGGAGACGAGCGCTCCGGTGCGGGTGCGGGTGAAGAAGGCGACGGGCATGCGCTGGACGTGGTCGAAGACGGCCGTGCGCAGATCGAGGATGAGTCCCTCGCCGAGCGTCGCCGACAGCCGCCGGCCGAGGATGCCGAGCGCGGCCTCGGCCACGGCGATCGCCGCGATCAGCAGGGCCAGGCGTACGACGACGGCGCGGTCGCCGTGCGAGACGATCGCGTCGACGACCCGGCCGGCGAGTACGGGGGTGGCCACCGCGAGCAGCGCGGTGACCACTCCGAGGGCGACGAACCGGACGATGCGGGGGCGGTGGGGGCGGGCGAACGCGCCGATGCGGCGCAGCGTGTCGCGGGCGAAGGGGCGGTGGCCCTGCTGGGCGTCGATGACGCCGCGCAGCTGCGTCCAGGCGGTGGTCTCCATGCTCATGGAAGGAACGTAGGACCTCAAGCTTGGTTGAGGTCAATCGTTCGCGGGGCGGCGGGACGACCGGGGAGTAACCTGCCGTTCCCGTCCCGCCGAAGGAGGCCGCCGCCCATGCCGGTACGTGTCGAACGCCAGGGGTACGTCACCACGGTCGTGCTGTCCCGGCCGGCCGCCCGCAACGCGGTGGACGGTCCCACCGCCGCCGAACTCGCCGCCGCGTTCCGGGCGTTCGAGGACGACGGGACGGCCAGGGTGGCGGTGCTGTGGGGCGAGGGCGGCACGTTCTGCGCGGGCGCGGACCTGAAGGCGGTCGGCACCGAGGGCGGCAACCGGGTCGCCGAGGACGGCGACGGCCCGATGGGCCCGACCCGGATGCGGCTGTCGAAGCCGGTGATCGCGGCGGTGGCCGGGCACGCGGTGGCCGGAGGGCTGGAACTGGCGCTCTGGTGCGATCTGCGGGTGGCCGAGGAGGACGCCGTGTTCGGGGTGTTCTGCCGGCGCTGGGGCGTGCCGCTGATCGACGGCGGCACGGTCCGGCTGCCCCGGCTGATCGGCGCCGGGCGCGCCATGGACATGATCCTCACCGGGCGTCCGGTGCCGGCCCGCGAGGCGTACGGGATGGGGCTCGCGAACCGGGTCGTGCCGACCGGGCGGTCCCGCGCCGAGGCGGAGCTGCTGGCCGCCCGGATCGCCGGGTTCCCGCAGGAGTGCCTGCGCGGCGACCGGGCCTCGGCCCTGGACCAGGAGGGGCTGTCCGAGGAGGAGGCGATGCGCTGTGAACTGCGCCACGGAGTGGCCGTGTTGGCGGCCGGCATCGAGGGCGCGGCCCGGTTCGCGGCGGGGGCGGGACGGCACGGGGCGTTCGGCGAGGAGTGAGGGCCGGGGCGTTGAAGTGCCGCCGGGCGGTGAAGTGCCGCCGGGCGGTGGGCCGTCGGGGGGGGACGGGCCATCGGGGGCGGGCGCGGGGTGGCCCGGGCGGGCGCGGGGTGGCCCGGGCGGGCGCGGGGTGGCCCGGGCGGGCGCGGTGCCGACCGCGCGGTCGGATGCGGCAGGATGAGCGCTCGCGCCGTATCCGGAACACCCGGGTCACCCGGCAAACCGGCGGCGCGTTCGCACATCCCGCAATCGAGCAGGTGACCACGTGACGCAACCTCACATCCGGCCGTCGGCGGCCTCGTACGCCGCGGCACGTCCCCGGGGAGGCCGCCGGTGAACCGCGCCATGACCCTGGACGATCTCACCCTGGCCGGCATCGCCGTGGCCGCGGGGCTGGCCGCGGCGTTCCTGTCCCGCTCGCTGCTGCGCTGGCTGGCCAAGCACGCCAAGCGGACCAGATGGAGCGGCGACGACGTCATCGTGGACGCGCTGCGCACGGTGGTGCCGTGGGCGGCGATCGCGGGCGGCGCGGCGGCGGCCGCCGCGATCCTGCCGCTGCACCGCGGCGTGCGGCACCACGTCGACCAGATCCTGACCGTGTGGGTCATCTTCGTGGTCACCCTCTCCGCGGCCCGGGTCGTGGCCGGCCTTGTGCGGACGGTCACGCAGTCCCGCTCCGGGGTCGCCGGATCGGCGACGATCTTCGTCAACATCACCCGGATACTGGTGCTGGCGATCGGCTTCCTGGTGGTGCTCCAGACCCTCGGCATCTCGATAGCGCCGCTGCTCACCGCCCTGGGCGTGGGCGGTCTCGCGGTCGCCCTCGCCCTTCAGGACACCCTCGCCAACCTCTTCGCCGGCGTCCACATCCTGGCCTCCAAGACCGTCCAGCCCGGTGACTACATCCGGCTGAGCACGGGCGAGGAGGGCTACGTCGAGGACATCAACTGGCGCCAGACGACGGTACGCCAGCTCTCCAACAACCTGGTCGTCATCCCCAACGGGCAGCTCGCCAAGACGAACATGACCAACTTCACCCGGCCCGAGCAGCGGCTGACCATCCTGGTGCAGGCGGGCGTGGGCTACGACAGCGACCTGGAGCACGTCGAGCGGGTGACGCTGGAGGTGGTCGCCGAGGTGATGCACGAGATCAGCGGCGCGCTGCCGGAGCACGAGCCCGCCATCCGCTTCCACACCTTCGGCGACTCCCGGATCGGCTTCACGGTCATCCTGGGCGTGGGCGAGTTCAGCGACCAGTACCGGATCAAGCACGAGTTCATCAAGCGCCTGCACCGCCGCTATCGCGACGAGGGCATCACCATCCCGGCCCCCACCCGCACGGTCGCCCTGCACCAGGGCACGGTGGCCATACCGCACCAGCGCGGCGGCACGGACGTGGAGGCGGGCACGGGGGTCGCCTGACGGCGCGGGCCGGCGGCGCGGGCCGCGGGGCGCGGACGGTCCTATGCTCGAAGGAGCATGACTTCCTCCTCCGACGCCCCCATCCCGTACGCCGCCCTCGACCAGCGGCTCGACGCCATCGGGCGGCAGCCCTTCCGGGCCAGGTTCCAGCTGCGCGGCCGGGACCTCGTCACGGCCGAGTCGCACGGGCCCGCCACCCTGCGGTGGCACGCGCGCGATCTCGTCGCGAAGCGGCTGGCGCCGGCCGAGCCGTACAAGGACGGCAAGCAGACCCCCTACCGCGGGCACCCGGTCTTCGTCGCCCAGCACGCCACCGCCACCTGCTGCCGCGGCTGCCTCCAGCGCTGGCACCGCATTCCCAAGGGCCACGAGCTGACCCGCGGCGAGCGGGCGTACGTGGTCGACGTGATCTGCCGCTGGATCGAACGCGAGGTGGCGGGCGGATGAACCGGCCCGCCCGGCGGGCGCCCGGCACCGGCCCCGGAGCGGCCCGCGACCGCGTCCCGGCGACATCCGTCGCCCACCCCTGTCGAGCCGGGGCCCATCACGAGATATCTTGATGTCGAGCAATGTTGCAGACGTGGACGTGGAGCGGAGCACCCGGTGACTGACTCGAGCATCATCTACACACACACTGACGAGGCCCCGGCCCTGGCGACGTATTCCTTCCTGCCGGTGGTCAAGGCGTACGCCTCGCAGGCGGGTGTGCCTGTGGAGACCCGCGACATCTCGCTGGCCGGGCGCATCATCGCGGTGTTCCCGGAGTACCTGAACGAGGACCAGCGGATCCCCGACGCGCTCTCCGAGCTGGGCGAGCTGGCCAAGACGCCCGCCGCCAACATCATCAAGCTGCCGAACATCTCGGCCTCCATCCCGCAGCTGAAGGCCGCCGTCGCCGAGCTGCAGGCCCAGGGCTACGCGCTGCCGGACTACCCGGACGACCCGAAGACCGACGAGGAGCGCGAGATCCGCGCCCGCTTCGACAAGGTCAAGGGCTCCGCGGTCAACCCGGTCCTGCGCGAGGGCAACTCCGACCGCCGGGCCCCCGCCTCGGTCAAGAACTACGCCAAGACGCACCCGCACCGCATGGGCGCCTGGTCCTCCGAGTCCAAGACGAACGTGGCCACCATGGGCGTGGACGACTTCCGCTCCACCGAGAAGTCCGTGGTGATCGCCGAGGACGGCGCGCTGCGCATCGAGCTGGTCGGCGACGACGGCACCACCACCGTGCTGCGCGAGTCCGTACCCGTCCTCAAGGGCGAGGTCGTCGACGCCTCCGTGCTGCACGTCGCGCCGCTGCGCGAGTTCCTCACGGCGCAGATCGCCCGCGCCAAGCAGGAGGGCGTGCTGTTCTCCGTGCACCTGAAGGCCACGATGATGAAGGTCTCCGACCCGATCGTCTTCGGCCACGTGGTGCGCGCCTTCTTCCCGAAGACGTTCGCGCGCCACGGCGAGCAGCTCGCCGCGGCCGGCCTGACCCCGAACGACGGTCTGGGCGGCATCTTCAAGGGCCTGGAGAACCTGCCGGAGGGCGCCGAGATCAGGGCCTCCTTCGACGCCGAGCTGGCCGAGGGCCCGGAGCTGGCCATGGTCGACTCCGACAAGGGCATCACCAACCTGCACGTGCCCTCCGACGTGATCGTGGACGCCTCCATGCCGGCCATGATCCGCACCTCCGGCCACATGTGGGGCCCGGACGGGCAGGAGCACGACACCCTCGCGGTCCTCCCGGACTCCTCCTACGCGGGCGTCTACCAGGCCGTCATCGAGGACTGCCGCGCCCACGGCGCCTACGACCCCTCGACCATGGGCTCCGTCCCGAACGTCGGCCTGATGGCGCAGAAGGCCGAGGAGTACGGCAGCCACGACAAGACGTTCGAGGTCGCCACCACCGGCACGGTCCGCCTGGTCGACCAGGCCGGCGACGTGGTGCTGGAGCAGACCGTCTCGGCCGGCGACATCTTCCGCGCCTGCCAGACCAAGGACGCGCCGATCAAGGACTGGGTGAAGCTGGCCGTCACCCGCGCCCGTGCCACCGGCGACCCGGCCGTCTTCTGGCTGGACGAGACCCGCGCCCACGACGCCAACCTGATCGCCAAGGTCCGGGAGTACCTGACCGAGCACGACACCGAGGGCCTGGACGTCCGGATCCTCACCCCGGTCGAGGCCACCGAGCTGTCGGTGGAGCGCATCCGCCGCGGCGAGAACACCATCTCCGTCACCGGCAACGTGCTGCGCGACTACCTGACCGACCTGTTCCCGATCCTGGAGCTGGGCACCAGCGCCAAGATGCTGTCGGTCGTCCCGCTGATGGCGGGCGGCGGCCTGTTCGAGACCGGCGCCGGCGGCTCCGCGCCCAAGCACGTGCAGCAGCTGGTCAAGGAGAACTACCTGCGCTGGGACTCCCTCGGCGAGTTCTTCGCCCTGGTGCCGTCGCTGGAGCAGTTCGCCGAGGCCACCGGCAACACCCGCGCCAAGGTCCTCGCGGACACCCTCGACCGCGCCACGGCGACCTTCCTCAACGAGGACAAGTCCCCGACCCGGCGCGTCGGCGGCATCGACAACCGCGGCAGCCACTTCTACCTGTCCCTGTACTGGGCGCAGGAGCTGGCGCGGCAGACGGACGACGCCGACCTGGCCAAGGCGTTCGCGCCGCTCGCCGAGACGCTCGCCGGCGCCGAGCAGAAGATCGTCGAGGAGCTGATCGCCGCCCAGGGCAAGCCGGCCGACATCGGCGGCTACTACCAGCCCGACCCGGCCAAGGCGGCCGAGGTCATGCGCCCGTCGGCCACCTGGAACGAGGCCCTGGCCGCCCTGAACTGACCCGCCCGGCGCGCCCCGTCCCCGACGGCGGCGCCGCCCGCGCACCCCGCTCCGCCCCCGCCCGGCGCCCCGCCGGCCGGGGGCGGAGCCGCAACCCGGCGCACCTCGCCGCAGGTCCGAACCGGGCGCCGGCCACTCGTATGGCTCCCCGCCGGAGTGGTTCCGCGCGACAAGCGGGTGACGGGCGGTGAGGGTGGGTGTATGACGCAGGAGATCACCACGCCCTCGCCCGACCGGGTGGCGCCGCGGCCTGCCGCCCCTGCCGCCCCTACCATTCAGGTCACTCCGCCGGCCCCGCTCCCCGAGGAGACGGCGCCCCCTCCCCCACGCGACTGGCCCGCCCTCGAACTGGCGGGCACGGAATTCGACCCGGTACTCCGGGAGTTGATGCGGGAAGGCCCGCTCACCCGAATACGCCTGCCCCACGGTGAGGGCTGGGCGTGGCTGGCCACCCGCTACGACGACGTGAAGCTCGTCACGAACGATCCGCGCTTCAGCCGCGCGGAGGTCACCCGGCGGCAGGTGACCCGGCTGGCGCCGCACTTCAAGCCGCGCCCCGGCTCGCTCGCCTGGGCCGACCAGCCCGACCACAACCGGCTGCGCAAGCCGGCCTCGGCGGCCTTCACCGTCGGCGCGATGAAGCGGCTGCGGCCCCGCGCCCAGGAGCTGCTGGACGAACTGGTGGACGCGCTGGTCCGGCAGGGACCGCCCGCCGACCTGGTCGAGCAGGTGCTCGAACCGTTCCCCCTCGCGGTGGTCAGCGAGGTGATGGGGGTGCCGCCCGCCGAACGCGAGCAGGTGCACGCCTGGACCCGGCAGATCATCTCCATGTGCGGCGGCGCCGAGGCCGCCGACCGCGCCAAGGAGGGCATGTACGGCTGGATCGGGCGGACCGTCCGCGCCCGCCGGGACAGCCGCGCCGAGGACGTCCTGTCACTGCTCGGCGCCGCCGTGGGCCGCGGCGAGATCAGCGAGGAGGAGGCGGTGGGCCTGGCCGGTCCGCTGCAGATCGGCGGGGAGGCCGTCACCCACAACTGCGGCCAGATGCTGTACCTGCTGCTGACCCGGCCCGAGCTGATGGCGCGGACGCGGGAGCGGCCGGGCGAGCGCGGCCCCGTCCTGGACGAGCTGCTGCGGCACATCCCGCACCGCAGCACCGTGGGGCTGGCCCGGATCGCGCGGGAGGACGTGGAGCTGCACGGGGTGCGCATCGCCGCCGGCGAGCCGGTCTACGTCTCGTACCTGGCCGCCAACCGCGACCCGGCCGTCTTCCCGGACCCGGACCGCATCGACCCCGACCGCGCCGCCGCCCCGCACCTGTCCTTCGGCAACGGCCCGCACTACTGCACCGGTGCGGTCCTCGCCCGGTTGCAGACCGAGCTGCTGGTCGACACGCTGCTGGACCGGCTGCCCGGTCTGCGGCTCGCGGTCCCGGCCGCCCAGGTCGCCTGGCGGCGCAAGACGATGATCCGCGGCCCGCGGACGCTGCCGGTCACCTGGTGAGCGGGGGTTGATACTGGTGGGCTCGCGTATTCAACTGTCACGGGTTCCCCGAGGAACCCAGCCCGCCGGTGACCGGGTGTGATTGCCAGCGGTGTATCGGGGACTGGATCTTCCCAAGGGCAAGGCCGGCTCCACCTGCCTCAAGTACTGTGGTTTCGCGTGATCGAATCCGAGATTGAGATCAGCGAGGATCTGGTCCGCGACCTGCTGCGGGAACAGCATCCGGACCTGGCCGAACTGCCCATCCGTGAGGTGGAGGGCGGCTGGGGCAACCAGATGTGGCGCCTCGGGGACAAGTTGGCCATCCGGATGCAGCGGATGGACAAGCTCCCCGATCTGCAGCTCAAGGAGCGCCGCTGGCTGCCGGTGCTGGCCTCGCGGCTGCCGCTTCCGATCCCAACTCCGGTGCGGAGCGGAGCACCGTCCGAGCGTTTCCCCAAGATCTGGACCGTCGTGACATGGGTTGACGGCACCCCGCTGGACCATGGCTCGATCACCCGCGGGGACCACGCGGCCGACACGCTGGCGGCCTTCCTCAAGGCGCTGCATGTGGAGGCGCCCGCCGACGCGCCGGACGCCTCGGACCGCGGCGGCCATCCCAAGGAGTGCACGGACGGCTTCGAGCACTTCCAGCGGGCCGTGGACCTCGGGCACTTCGCCGAGGACGACATCCGGGCCGTGTGGGACGACGCGGTTGCGGCTCCCGAGTGGGAGGGCCCGCGGATGTGGGTGCATGGTGACCTGCATCCCGCAAACGTCGTCGTCGCGGACGGCACACTGGCGGGCGTCGTCGACTTCGGCGACGTCTTCGCCGGCGACCCGGCATGGGACCTCGCCGCCGCCTGGGTGTTGCTGCCCACGGAGGGCGCCTCACGGTTCTTCAACAGCTACGCACAGGCGGATGAGGCAACGATCCGACGGGCGCACGGGCTGGCCGCGATGAAGAGCCTGTTCCTGATACTGGTGGGGCAGAACGGGGACCACGGCCTACCCGGCGGCAAGCCGCACTGGGGGCCCGCAGGCCGGTCGGCACTTGATCGTGTTTTGAAGGGCCTTTGACTGGGGGCAATACTGGTGGCTCGCGTTTTCAACTGTCGCGGGTTCCCCGAGGCACCCAGCCCACCGGTGACCGCGTGTGATCGCCCGCGGCGTATCGGCTCCAGCTCCCGCCGCCTTCTCTGAGGAGGCGGCTGATGGTTTTGTCGTGGTAGCCGAGGGCGTCCGCGACGACGGGGGCGGGCAGTTCGAGGAGTTGTTGCCGGATGGCGGCGCCGCGGGCGGCTGCGACCGGGATGCCGATCTCGCCCAGGAGTGAGGACATGTGGTCGGGACGGGCCGGCCGTTCGGCCCGTCGGCCGGGGAAGAGCCAGCGGGACGACTGATTGGTGGCGGTGTTCATGTTGTCGCGGTCCGCGATGTATGCCAGTAGCAGGGCTGCCGCTGGTGCGGGGACGGGGGAAGCGGGCTCCCCGAGCCGTAGAAGCGTTGTCTCTCCGTCGCGGAGCACGTCGTCGACCATCAGCTGGACGATCCGGGTCAGGGGTTGCGCGTAGAGAAGGACGATGACGCCGGCGACACGGAGGCGCAGCGGGGTGTCTGCGTCGGTCAGCAACCGGCCGAGTGCGGCCAGGCGCTCGGTCTCGCTCAGCGCGGGCCGTCGGGAGACTTTCATGGTGGGGATGGACAGGGAGCGTGAACAACGGCGGCTCTGCCTGGCCCAGTTGAGGAGGGGCCTCAGGCAGGTGCGGCTGTGTTCGGTGTTCTGGGCGAACCAGGCGTCGATGTCGAGCTGGCCGCAGGACGAGAGGGTGCTGTTCCGGGTACTGAGCCACCGCAGGAAGGTGGTCGCGTGCTTGATCTGCTCGGCTGCGAAGCGGCGGACGCTCGGCGTGATGTGACTCCGATCGGCCCGTTGCCGTAGGTGGGGAAGGACGTGCCAGGTCGCGAAAAGCTTGATCGTCTTGACGTGCTCGGGATCGGCGATGTCTGCCAGGTGGACGGGCAGCCATCGCTGGAAGGAGCAGATGTACTTGTCGACGGCGGGCAGGACCCCGCTGGCCATCAGGAGTTCTTCCAGGTGAGCTGCTGCCCGCCAGGGCTGGAGCTCGTGGAAGGCGTCGTGGGTCAGAGGGATCTCGCCGAGCCCGAGCCGCCGCAGTAGCTGCGAGGCGTTTCCCGGCTGGCCGCGGCGCATCTCCAGCCAAGCCAGGCCGCTTCTGGGCTTGTCCATCGCCATCAGCAGGGTGAGCAGGGGCGTCAGCGCGAGGCGGACGCGGCCTGTGCCGTCGTCCAGCAGGGCGGTCAGCCGGTCGGTGAGGGTGCAGCGTTCGCAGAGTCGGCCGCCGAGGAGTTGGCCCTCGAAGCCGCAGCGCGAGCAGTCGAAGGTCTGGGAGAAGCCGGCGCAGGTCGTGCAGATCGCGCAGCCGTCGACGGGGTGGAGTCCGGGGAGGGCCCGGTCCTGGCCGCATCCGGGGCAGGTGCCTCGTGTTCGCACCGCGCGGTCCGAGCAGGTCCGGCAGACGTAGCCGTCCGGCCATGTGCCGGACTTGTGTCGACGCTGGCCGCAGCGGCAGCACTCGGCCATGTACCAGCGTTCGTACTGCTCGTCGGTGGCGTAGGTGTGGCTCATGCGTCGGGCAGGATGCGGGCCGCGCGGGGCCGGAGCTTCGCGACGTTCGCGGGCGGGGTGGGCAGGTCGCCGGTGGCGGTCTTGCGGACACCGGCGTTCTCGGCGGTGGTGGCCACCAGGTCGGCCGGGGTGCAGGACAGGATGTCGCAGAGCGCGGACAGGACCTGCAGCGACAGCCGCTCCGGTGTCCCGGAGACCATGCGGTGGACCTGGGAGGCGGACAGGTCGATGCCGCGTTCGCGCAGTAGCGGCACCAGCTCGGTCGCGGTGAAGATGTGGTGCTGGGCCATCAGCTCACGCAACCGCCAGGTGTAGCCGACCTTGCGCTTCATGCCTGCCTTCCGTTCTGGGCCTGGAGGGCGGCGGCGACGGTGGCGTCCAGGTGCCGGCGCAGGGTGCGGGTGCGGAAGTCCGAAGAGACGCAGGTGTAGATGGACGTGGTGCTGGCGTGTTCGTGACCGACCTGTTCCTGGACGAAGCGGGGATCCCAGCCGTCCTCGATGAGGTGGGTGACGTAGGACCTTCGGAAGGAGTGGTAGTCCAGCCCGTCGTCCAGGCCCAGGGCCTTGCGGTAAGTGATGAAGCGGGAGTTGATGCGCTGGCAGCCGATCCGCATCCCGCGCTCGGACGGCCAGGCCGCGGGGTTGCCGTCGGTGCCCAGCAGCGGGCGGACCTCGGTGAACCACTCGTCTAGGAGATCGGGGGTCCAGCCGAACACGGTCAGCACGCTGCGGCGCTTGGGCGGGGAGCCCTTCTTGGCCTTGCCGAACCGGACCTGGCAGCGGCCGAACTCGCCGTACTCGGCGCCGTGCGGGTTGCGGCCGAAGTCGGCGGCGTCGAGCATCCGCGTCTCGTTGCGCCGCAGCCCGTAGCCGTACGCGGTCTTGAACAGGGTGGCGTCGCGGAAGGCCGGCAGCCAGCCCTTGCGGCCGAAGGCCCTGATCCGGGCGACCTCGTCGTCGCAGTGCTCGAAGAACGCGTGCAGCTCGGCCTTGGTGAACGCGCGCTTCTTCGCGTCGGCCTCGTAGTCCTGGACGTGCACCGCGGCGTTCCACTCGTGCACGACCTGGACCGGGTGGGTGCCGAACCGCTCCTCGCACGTGGCCGCCCAGTCGTAGAGCGGGTCGGTGACGAAGTGGCAGAACGCGCGGACCGCCTCCGAGTAGGACCGGATCGTGGAACGGCGCAGGTCCCGCAGCGATCGCAGGTCGCCGAGCCACTCGTCCACCATCGCTGGCGTCCAGTGCCACGGGTAGGTGTTCACGTACGCGGCGAACGTCTTGACCGTGCTCTCCCGGCCCTCCACCGTCGTCCGGGCCAGATTCCGCGCGAGCTGCTGGTTGGCGAACCCGGTCAACATCGCGGTGAAGACCTGTTCCTCCGGCCGCAGCAGCGCGACTCCGTCCACCAGGTGCAGCCGTGCCGCACCTGGAACCGACCCATTGAACCCCACCGGTCCACCACCCTCCGTCACTCGCGTCGTATGCGAGAAAACCGCATCTGATGCGAGTCGACGGACAAACCGCAGTTCAGTCAGCCGGACGAGTGACACCAGCTGGCGTCGTCCTTACGTCCGTCGCTACCGTCGCTGCCAGCAGGCCGGGCCAAATTCGATGGTCAGCACGCTGGTGGGCGCCGTTGGTCACGACGATTCGCGAACCGTCGCGAGTTCGCATCAGATGCAATTGGCGGCGCTTGGAACATCGGAACGAAAACCGGCGCTAAGCCTTGATCGGCCCTGGTGGGCGGCTGACGGAGCGTCGGCGGCCGGACCCGTCTGAAGTTGTCCCGCAGATAACGCCCTATTATCTGCGGGAAGGCTGATCGCGACCTGCGGGAACGGCCGCCAGGCCGTACATGAAGCGGCCCTGTTATCTGCGGCAAGGGGGAAACGGTGCCCGCCGTCATACAGTTGCCCGCCGGGAAGGCGCTGACCGTCCGCGCGGCGGCCGATGTCTTCCTCGACTCGCTCGGCAACCCGAACACGGTCCGCAACTACGCGATCGGGGTGGGCAAGATCGCCGAGCGGCTCGGCGAGGGCCGGCCGCTGGTGTCCGTGGCGGACGACGAGATCGGCGAAGCCCTGGAACTGCTGTGGGGCACCTCTGCGGTGAACACCTGGAACGCCCGGCGCGCGTCGGTGCTCTCGTGGCTGGGGTGGTGCGGTGAGCGCGGGTACGACGGCCCGGCGGTCCCTGTCTGGGCGAAGCGGCTTACCCCGCCGGACTCCGAGACGCCGGCCCGCTCGAAAATGGCGATCGATCGGCTGATCGCGCGGCGGGAGGTGCACCTGCGGGAGAAGACGCTGTGGCGGATGCTTTACGAGACCACCGCCCGCGCCGAGGAAATCCTGGGTGTCAACATCGAGGAGTTGGACCTCGCCGGACGCCGGGCCCCGGTGAGGGGCAAGGGCGCCCGCCCTCGTACGCGTCGGCGCGGCGCGATCCGCGAGGACTTCGTCCTGGAGACGGTCTACTGGGACGCTGGTACCGCCCGGTTGTTGCCTCGCCTACTCAAGGGGCGTACGCGCGGCCCGGTGTTCGTCACTCATCGCAAGCCCGGCCCTGGCAAGGTCGTCAGCGCGCGCGATATCTGTCCGGACACCGGACTCGCGCGCCTTTCGTACGGGCAGGCCCGGATGCTGCTGGACGAGCACACCGCCCTCGGTGGTGGGCCGGGCACGGGCTGGGATCTGCACGAGTGGCGGCACTCCGGCCTGACCCACCTCGGCGAGGGAGGGGCGAGCCTGCTGATGCTCATGGCCAAGTCGCGGCACAAGAAGCCGGAGAACGTCCGACGCTATTTCCACCCTTCGGCAGAGGCGATCGCCGAGGTTACGAGTTTGCTCGCGCCGAGCGATGGCAGGCGTTGAGTTCGGCGGTACCCGGCCTGTCGGCGCTGTCGCGAGGGCGAGCGGGGCGCATCCCCCGATGCGCGGGGTTCGGCAGTGTGCTGGTACCCCGCTTGGAGGCTGCCGACCGCTGGTTAACAGGCGGCGCGAACGCTCATCCCTGGCTGTGGCTCAGCCAATGGGCGATGTCGGCGATGACGGCGAGGTCGACATGCTGCGGAGTTCCGTATTCGGCGGGGGTGGATGGTCCTGCGCCGGGAAAGAACAGGTGGTTGTCGGCTTCGTAGACACGGATATCGGCTTCCGGGCGGTCGGCCAGGCCCGTCCGCCATCGAACCAGGTCGTTGGCGACGGTGACCTGGTAGTCGCGTCCTCCCTGGAGGATGAGCATCGGCTTGCCGAGTTCGGCCGCGATCGCGACCGGGTCGTAGTCACGCAGTTCGAGCCAGTACGGCGCGGACAGGCCGAACGGCAGATCCGCTGCGGGGGTCGAAGCCGTGAGCTCCGCGCTGTCGACCAGGGCGGCCTGCCGCTGGAAGGTCTCGATGACCGCGGGTGGGATCTGGTCGGGAAGCAGGGCAGCGAGGTAGCTGACGACGCGGACAGCGGCGTGGTGCATCGGCTGCGTATCACCGGCCATGATCACCAGGCCCGCCACCGTGGGTGCGGCGACGGCGACGGCGGGGGCAACCTTGCCGCCCATGCTGTGGCCGAGGACAAAGACCCGCTCGGGGTCCACCGAGCGGTGGCTACGGAGCAGGCCGACCGCGTCGACGGCATACGGCACGTATTCCTGCGTCATCGTCAGGTCCGATGCCGCGGCCACATCGCGGTAGGCGTAGGTCGCCTTGTCGAAGCGCAGCACCGTCGTCCCGCGGCTGGCGAGCCCCCAGGCCAGGTCCTTGAGCGGTTTGTTCGGCCCGCTGGTCTCGTCGCGGTCGAACGGCCCCCCACCGGCGAGCAGCACCATGCCGGGGCCGGGAGCCTGCCCGCGGGGGACGCTCACCGTGCCTGACACCGCGAATGGGCCGGTGCCGACGGTGACCTCGTGCTCGCTGAAGCGGCCGGGCTCGGCATAGGGCGGTGGCGTCCAAGCGAGTTCTGAGCCGGTCATGGACTCTGTCGCAGCGCCGTCAGGCATCCCATCACAACCTTTCGCAATGAATGCGAACGGTAGCACGGTGTGAGATCATTACGGGATGGATGCCTTCGAGCTCTTGGCCCACCCGGTGCGGTTGCGAGTGGTTCATGCGATGCGCGGCGGCAGGGAGCTGACCACCGCCGACCTGTGCGACCGCATTCGGGACGTCTCGAAGGCCACGGTCTACCGGCACGTCGACCTGCTCGCAGCCGGCGGGGTCCTGGAAGTCGCCCTGGAGCGACGTGTGCGCGGCGCGGTCGAGCGCCGCTACCGGCTGCGCCGCGACCGTGCGGCGATCAATACAGACATGGCCAATTCGCTCTCGCTCGACGACCATCGCAGGGCGTTCGCCGCCGCTCTGGCGGTCCTGACTGCCGAATTCACCGCGTATCTCGACCGCGACACGGCCGACCCGGTAGCCGACATGGTCGGCTACCGGCAGCATGCCGTCTGGCTCAGCTCTGGGGAACTGCACGGGATGATCGACGGGATGCGGCAGGCGATCGCCCCCCACCTGGCCAACGAGCCGTCACCCGACCGCACGCAGTACCTGATCAGCCCGATCCTCTTCCCCGTCGAAGCGCCGCCGACCGAGACCGGCACAGATAGCACCGCCACGGGCAGTCAGAGCCCGGGGCCCTGTAGCTGAGCAAAGTCCACCACTGTCCCCGTGCCCGGATTGCCCCGAGGCCCCAGCCGCACGGCCAATCGGCCACCGAGAATGCTGATGTACCTCCCTACGCATCATCGGTGGTGTCCGGGGCCCGCAGCGGGCGCAGGCCGCCAGGCAGGTCGGGCAGCTGGAACGAGTAGCGGCCCAGCATGTTGATGTGCTGCCGCACGAACGGGGAGAGGCGGGCGACGTCCTCGTCCCGGACGTCGAAGCCGTCCGCCCGCAGCCGGTTCACCGCGGCGTCCATGTAACGGGTGTTGAAGAGGACGACGGCGTTGAGGACCAGGCCGAGCGCGCCGAGCTGGTCCTCCATGCCGTCCTGGTAGCGCTGGTAGAGCTGCCCCGACCGGCCGTGGAAGATCTTCCGGGCGAGCGCGTGCCGGCCCTCCTGGAGATTGGCCTGCGCCTTGATCTGGCGGCGGTAGCCGGGCTCGTCGGCCAGGCGCAGGATGTGCAAGGACTTGGCGATCCGCCCGTAGTGCGCGATCGCGTCCCCCAGCGGGGTCGGCCGCCCGTCCCTCGACAGCATCCGGATCACGTCATAGGCGCGCACGGCGCCGGTGTGGATGGACCCGATGATCCGCAGGATGTCCTCCCACCATCGCTCGATCCGGGCGAGGTCGACCCGGCCGCGGGCCGCGTCCTGGAAGGCGCCGTAGTCGGCCGTCCGGTCGACGCGCCACATCTTCTGGTCCGGCAGGTCCGCGAGCTGCGGCGCGTACGCGAACCCGGCCAGGGTGAGGAGCCCGAAGACGATGTCGCTGTACGAGGCGGTGTCCGTGACGATCGTCTCCGGGCGCTTGCCGCCGTCGCGGTCGTAGAGGACGTCCAGCACGTACAGGGAGTCGCGCGGGGTGCCGGCCACCACCTTCCCGCCGAGCCCCGCCGCCTGGTCGTTGATCATGTTCAGCCAGGTGGCGCCGCCACGGCGCCCGAAGTACTTGGGGTTGGGGCGGGCGTAGACCGAGGGGACGGGGACGATGAACCGCATGCCGTCCACGGAGGCGACCAGCCCGCCGCCCCACGCCTGCGCGAGGCCGATGGACTCCTGGTGCTCGATGAGGGCGGCGTTCGCGGCCCGGTAGGTGGCCAGCCGCAGATACGTCTGGTCGACGTGGGACAGCGTGCCGTACTTCAGCGCGTCGATCCCGCCGATGACCGGCGTGTAGCCGACGTTGCAGCCGTGCGCGACCAGCAGCGCGGCGACCGTCACGTGCAGGTCCTTGAGCCGGGCCTCGCCGCCGGTGATCGAGGTGAACGCCTGGTCGGCGCCGGTCCACGAGAACACCTCCAGCAGGACCTCCGGCAGGTCGACGCGGGGCATCATCGCCTCCACCGCCTTCCGCAAGTCCAGGAGCGAGGCGGGTTCGGGCTCCGGCTGAAGGGCGGCGAAGTGCAGCCGTCCGTCGTCGTCGAACACGATCTGGGAGTTCGCCGGCACCCGCCCGGCGACCTCCCGGTACGTGCCGTCCAGCAGCGCGGCCCGCGCCGCCAGGTGCTCACCCGCCTCGCCGGGCAGGTTCAGCGAGGCCAGCACGGTCGGGCGGACCTGCTCCCACGCCTCGCCGTCCAGCAGCTTCGCCCGCGGGTCGCCCCACTTCGAGGAGTTCTTCGCGAACACCTCCCGCCGGCGCAGCAGCCGGTGGAAGGACTCCAGCACGCAGAACACGTACGCCTTCCAGTCCACCGTGCCCGCCTCCAGGTGCGGCGCGCTCAGCACGAGGCGCCGCCACGAGCCCACCAGCAGGGACGTGTCGATCTCGTCGGGGCTCACCTTCTTGCGGCCCATCAGATCGGGCAGCGACTTCAGCGCCTTGAGGACCGGCAGGCCCTCCGGGGTGGCGCCGAAGTCGACGACCTGGACGAGGAGCGCCAGGAACGGCCGCACGGTGGGGAACCGGGTGACCAGCATCGACCGCCATGCCTCGTCCGCGTCCGAGTCGATCGGCGGCGCCAGCTCGAACAGCGCGGCGATCGCGGCGGCCAGCTCCTCGCGCGGCACCACCTCCTCGATCCGCTCCCACATCGCCGTCAGCGTCGCCACTTCCGGCGGACTGATCTCCCCGGACTCGGTGTCGACCTGCTCGCTCGTGGTGTCGAACACGACCCGGAACGCGGTCGCCAGCCTGATCCCGGCCCGCTCCATCCTCGGCAGCGTCTTCAGCTTCTGCTTCGCCGTCTCCCGCTCCGCCCGCGCCAGCAGCTTCGTCGCGATCAGCACCTCCAGCAGGTCCAGCGCGTCATCGACCGCCCTGGACGTCAGGTAGACCGCGGTGGCCAGCAGCGTCGCCAGGCGCCGCGAGTCGCCGTGGCGCCGCAGCAGGGACGCCTTGCCGTCCACGCCGTACCGCGACAGCTCCGCCAGCCGCCGCGGCGGTATCCCGGACACGTCCAGCTCACCCATACCGAACGCGTCGATCTCCGCCGCCCGCTCAAGCGCCCACTTCATCTGAGGCCCGGAGATCCGCACAGGGCCGCGCCGCAGCCGGTCCAGCTCCGACACCCGCGCGCCGGGCGGCACCGTCAGCAGGGAGTCGAGGACCGCCCGCTGACCGGTGCTCAGCAGCCCGTACAGGCTGTCCCACAGCCGCTGGTTCGCCGCCTCCCGCACCGAAGCCACCAGCCGCGCCAGCGTCGTCACCCCGGGCAGCAGCACCCGCCGCTCACGCAGCCACCCCACCGACGCGTCGAACAACGCCTTCGGGCCCTCCCCGGTCGTCCACGCCCGCGCGTCCACCCACACCCGCAACTCGGCTTCCGCCTCGGCGAACTCCGTGTACTCCAGGACCTTCCGCAGCTCACGGACGTGGGCCAGCCGGGTGTTCTCCCGTTCCCCGTACGCCTTCAGCGCCGAAGCGTCCGCGATGCCCAGCTGCTCGGCGAGGTAGCCGACGACTTCGGCCGGCACGTCGGTCGGGTCGTCCAGGAACACCCCGAGGTAGCGCGCGGTCGTGAGCTGGGCCGCGAACCCCAACCGGTTGTGGGACCGCCGCTTGCCCTCGATCAGCTCCCGGTCCGCGTCGTCCAGGAAGAAGAACCGCTCCAACTCCGTACGCGACGGCGCCCCGTCGTACGCCGCGTACGCGGCGGCTTGTGCATCCGTCAGAAACTCGACCGGCACCCCGGACCTCCACACAGTCAACGATCAACACGACTGCTGAAGGCTCCGCCCTTGAATAAGTCCAGGTCAAAGCGCTCTCAGGTGCACGGGAGGCTTAGCTCCGGTTTTCGTTCCGATGTTCCTCAACCCCCTGAGCGGCGTGCTCAGGCCCGCAGCCACTCGGTGACCACCACCTCCGCGCCGGTGCGCAGCCGCAGCGCGAACGGTCCGGTGGGCGGGGCGTCGCCGGCGAACCTGCCGAGGTCGTCGGCGACGAGCCGGGCTCCCGGACGGGGGCCGTGCAGCACCTCGACCGCGGCCGGCTGCGGCGGCAGCACCTGCCCGAGCAGACCGTCCCCGGTGACCTCCACGTCGACGGTCAGCTCGCCCGCCTGGAAGGTGAGCATGCGCGGCACGTCCAGGGCGCCCCTGACCGGGAGCGCGTCGAGCAGGGAGTCGAAGGTCAGCTCCGCGACCCGCGCGTCGAGATCGTGCAACGCGTACGCCTCCACGGCCAGTTGGCGCAGATGGGCCGGGACGGGGTCGAGGACCGCGGCGGCCCGCCGCAGCTCCTCCTCCAGCACCGCGTCGTCGAACTCCCCCGGCCCGCCGCCGTGTTCGCCCTCGTGGTCGATGTCGTCGCTCACCGTGTCCCCTGTGCGTCCAGTCGTGCGCGCAGCCGTCGCAGACAGCGCTGGCGCAGTGGTCCGATGCTGCCCACGGCGACGCCGAGCGCGGCCGACACCTCCTGGTAGCTGGGCGGCGGCGAGGCGATCAGCACCCGTAGCAACTGGCGGCAGCGGTCGCCGAGTTCCTCGAACTCCTGCCACAGTCTGCGCACCCGCTCGCTCTGCTCGGCGGCCTCTTCGGACTCCAGCAGCGACTGCTCGGGGGTGCTCTCCTCGCTGACCCGGTCGAGCAGGTGCGGATCGCTGGTCACCGTGAGCCGGCTCAGGCTCCGGAGCGTCTTCAGGCACTCGTTGCGGGCGGTGCTCGCCAGCCAGGCGCCCGCCTTGTCGGGTTCCCTGATCCGCCCGAGGTGCTGGGCGAAGCGGAGCCACACGGTCTGGTAGACCTCGTGCCCGTCGGCGTCGGAGAGGCGGTGCGCGCGCACCACCGACCAGACCAGCGGGCTCAGCCCTTCCACCAGCGCTTTCCAGGCCGCCGCGTCACCGTCGACTGCGGACCGGACGAGCGTGCCGACATCTGCACGGTCCACGGACTCACCCCTCGTGTACGGCAGGCAATCGTACGCCGTGGAAGGGAGGGCTCCGGTCCCCGTGCGGGCGGTGGGGGCGGGACGCGGCGGTGCGGCGGTGCTCATACCGGGGGCGCCGGAGTCGTGACGGCGACCGGGCGCCAGGTCGGCGGGCGCAGCGCGGGCACGTGCGCCCCGCGTACCTCGGCGTACTCCCCGTTCACCCGCAGGAGTTCGCGCCGGGCCGCGCGGGCGTCGCGTTCCTTGTGGGCCGTCATGTGGGCGGCCACCATGCCGGCGGCCACCGGGGTGGCGAAGGAGGTCCCGCTCCACTGCGCGTACCCCTCGAACATCACCTGGTCCGCCTTGGCGGAGCCGCTGCCCGGGCCCTCGCTCAACAGGCCGGTGTGGCGCGGGCTCCGGCAGGTGCAGGCGTAGGTGAAGCCGAACCGGCAGGTGTCGAAGGTGGAGTGCTGGTAGACGTAGGGCACCGGGGCCCCGAAGCCGGTGAGGACGCCGGTGAGCCGTTCACCGGGGGCGTACGCCGTGACCCAGGCGCCGTGGTTGCTGAAGCAGGCGCCGTGTTCGCCGTCGCCGCGCAGCGCGCCCACCGACAGCACGGTGTCGGCGTACTCGGGCAGCCCGGCGTAGGCGGCGGGCCAGAACGGGGTGGCGCTGGCGTTGTTGCCGGCGGCGGCGACCAGCAGGGTTCCCCGCGCGCGCAGTTCGCGCATGAAGGCGTCGACGCCGAGGAGGCCGTCGGTGCGGCCGTTGGAGGTGCCGGCGGAGAGGCTGATGATGTCGGGCCAGCCGTCGGCGTCGACGGCCTCGAAGAGCTTGTGGCCGAAGTCGGACTCCAGGATGGCGCCGGCGTCGTTGAGGGTGCCGCGGACGGTGATGTCGGTGTTGGGGGCGACGGCGGCGACCAGTCCGGCGATGAACGTGCCGTGTCCCACGTACTGTTGCAGGACGCCGTGCTCGTCGGTCTCCTTGAGCTGGGCGTCGCCGCGGGTGTGGGCGAGCAGCGGGACACAGCGGTGGTCGTTCATGAGGCCGGTGTCGATGACGAGGACGCCCACGGCGCCGGCGGCGTCGTAGGGGGTGTCGGCGGGCGCCGGGTTGACGCCCGGGCCGAACGGCGCGGGCACCGGCTCGTCGCCGGGGCAGGCGTTGACCGAGGTGATCGAGACGACGTGGTTGCGGCTGATGAGGCGCCGGCCGGCCCGTCCCTCGTGCGGGCGAAGCGCGCGCAGCGCGTGGGCGACGGCCCGGTCGCCGTCGCGGCCTCCGTCGCCGGGGTCGCCGACCTGGATGCGGGTGACGCCGGTGCGGTCGGCCCTCGGGCCCGCGCGGCGCACCCGGTCGGCGGACAGCCCGGCGGTCTCGGTGAAGTGGCCGCGGACGGCGTCCTCGACCAGGCGGGCCTCCTCGCCGTCGCGGGCGAGGACGACGCCCTTCTCGTAGAGGAACTCGGCGGCGTCGTCGGGGCCCATGGCCAGGGGGACGTCGGGCATCGAGCGCTGGATCTGGTCGTACTGCTCGTGGAATCGCTGGGGCGCCATGGAAGTGTCCTCCCGGTGGGGCGGCGGTCGACAGTCAGAGTCGCGGGCGGCCGGATTGATACAGCGTCGGCCGGTGCGGCGGTGCCGGAGTGAGCACTACCATCCGAGGGGTGACAGCGGGAAGCGGCGATTCGGCCCTCGATCTGCTGCCGATGGTGTTCGCCGCCCCGGGCGAGGCGCTGGAGCGGGCCCGGGATCTGCTGGCGGCCGGCCCGTCGCCGCTGCACGGTTCCGTGGCGCACCAGGTGATCGGCATCTGGCAGCGCGACTTCGGCGACCTGCGGCTGGCGCTGCGGCATCTGCGGCGGGCCCGGGATCTCGCGGCGCGGGCGGACTCGGCCGAGCGGGAGGCCGACGTGCTGGCCACGCTCGGGGTGGCGCTGGTGCATGCGGGGCGCACCCGGCTCGGCCTCGCGGCGTTCGAGCGGGGCGTGGCGCGCGGCACGGGGCACACCCGGGCGCGGGTGCTGTTCCGGCGGGCGTACGTGTGGTGGGTGCTGGGCCGGCACCGCGAGGCGCTGGAGGACGTACGGCGCGCGGTGCCGGTGCTGCGGCAGGCGGACGACGTGATCTGGACGGCGCGGGCGCTGACGCTGCGGGCCACCGTGCACCTGGCGCTGGGGGCGGTGGAGCGGGCGGACGCCGACTTCACGGCGGCCGAGGCGCTGTGGGAGACCACCGACCAGGAGCACGACAAGGCGGACGCGGTGGAGAGCCGGGGGCTCGCGGCCTTCCGGCAGGGTGACATCCCGGCGGCGCTGCGGCTGCTCGACGAGGCCGAGGAGCGGTACGCGAAGCTGGGCACGCCGACGTTCATGCTGAACATCCGGCGCTGCGAGGTGCTGATGGCGGCCGGTCTTGCCCCGGAGGCGCTGGCCGAGGCAGACGCGGCGATCGCCGAACTCGACCGGCTGGGCGGTCAGTCGACCCGCAAGGCGGAACTGCTGCTGGCGGCGGCGCGGGCGGCCAGGCTGGCGGACGACCCGCACACGGCGACGGCGCGGGCGGCGGTGGCGGTGCGGCTGTTCGCGGGGCAGCGGCGGGCCTGGTGGGAGGCGCACGCGCGGCTGGTGCTGATCGAGGCGCGGGCGGCCGCCGGGCGCCGTTCGGGGCGGCT
>NZ_BAABKC010000032.1:60957-110762 GCF_039543625.1 Streptomyces similanensis
CGCGGGCCGCAGCCGGGCGCCGTTCGGGGCGGCTGATCGCCCTGGTCGCCGCCCTGGCCGAGGAGCTGGCCGCGTTCGGGTCGCCGGCCGCGCCGGAGGCGGCGTTGCTCGCGGGCCGGATCGCGCTCGCGCTGGGCCGGCCCGCGCAGGCGGAACGGCATCTGGCCGAGGCCGCCCGCAGCCGGCACGGCGGGCCGCCGCTGGCCCGCACGACGGGCTGGGCGGCGCAGGCGCTGCGGGCGCGGGCGGCGGGCTCGGGCCGGGGGGTGCTTCAGGCGTGCCGGCGCGGTCTGGACGTGCTGGACGAGCACCGGATGACGCTGGGCGCCTCGGAGCTGCGGGCCCGGGCGGCCGCGCAGGGCGCCGAGCTGGCGGCGCTGGCGCAGGAGGCGGCGGTCGCCTCGGGCCGGCCGCGGCGGCTGCTGGTGTGGAGCGAGCGGTGGCGGGCGACGGTGCTGTCCGCGCCGCCCGCCCGGCCGCCGGCCGATCCCGCGCTGCTGAGCGCGCTGACGGCGTTCCGGGAGATCGCCGCCCGTGCGGAGGCCGCCCGCCGGGACGGGCCGCCGGTGGTGGCGCTGGAGCGCGAACAGCGGCGTCTTGAGCGGGAGATCCGCTCGCGCACGCTGCGGCTGGACGGGGCCGCGCCGGGCGGCGGCGACCGGTTCGAGCCGGGCCGGCTGCTGGACCGGCTCGGCGAATCCCGGCTGGTCGAACTCGCCGTGCTGGAGGGGCGGGTGCAGGTGCTGGTGTGCGGGCGGGGGCGGGTGCGGCGGTTCACGGCCGGGCGGCTGGCCGACGCGGTGCTGGAGGCCGAGCACGTGCAGGCGGGGCTGCGGCGGCTGGCGCATCCGGGTGCGGCGGCCCGGCTGCCGCTGGTGGAGGCGGCGGGCCGGCGGCTGGAGGAGCTGCTGCTCGGGCCGGCGGTACGGGAGTTGGGCGACGGGCCGGTCGTGGTGGTGCCGCCGGGTTCGCTGCACCGGGTGCCGTGGGCGCTGCTGCCGTCGCTGCGGGAGCGGGTGCTGAGCGTGTCGCCGTCGGCGAGCAGCTGGCTGCGGGCCCGGGAGACCGAACCGCCGCCCTCGGGGCGCCGGGTGCTGGTGCGCGGCCCGGGGCTGGCGACCGGCGGCGCGGAGGTGCCGGAGCTGGCCGGCCGGTACGGCGCCCCGGTCGTCCTGGAGGGAGAGCGCGCTCATGCCGCGCGGGTGCTGCGGGAGCTGGACGGGGCGGCGCTCGCGCACATCGCGGCGCACGGCGTCTTCCGCGCGGACAGTCCGCTGTTCTCGTCGCTGGGCATGGCGGACGGTCCGCTGATCGTGCACGACTTCGAGCGCCTGGCCCGCAGCCCGTACCGGCTCATCCTGTCCTGCTGCGACACCGCCCGGTTCGCGTCGGTGGGCGCGGACGAACTCCTCGGTCTGGTCACGGCGTTGCTGCCGCTGGGCACGGCCGGGGTGGTGGCGTGCAGCGCGCCGGTCAACGACGCGGCGGTGGTGCCGCTGATGCTGGCCCTGCACCGGGGGATCGCCGCGGGGCGGTCGCTGGCCGAGGCGCTGCGCGACGCCCGGGCCGCGCTGCCGGACGACGCGACGCACCGGGCGACGGGCTGGGCCTTCACGGCCTTCGGCGCGGCCTGAACCGTCCGCCGGCGCTCCCGTGCCCCGGCGCCCGGGCGGGCGCGAACGCCGGATCGCGGCCCGCCCGGGGGTCCGTCACCGCTGCCGCCACTCCTTGGCCAGGAGTTCGTAGGACCGCACCCGGGAGGCGTGGTCGTGGGTGATGGTGGTGATGAGGAGTTCGTCGGCGCCGGTCGCGTCGCGCAGTTGCTCCAGCTGGTCGGCGACGCGGCCCGGGGAGCCCACGAACTGGGTGTCGACGCGGTCCTTGACCAGCTCCCGGTCCTCCTGGCTCCACCGGTGGGCGCGCGCCTCCTCGGGCGTCGGGAACGGGATGGCGCCCTCGGCGGTGCGGATGCTGCGCACCCACAGCGCGTAGCCGGTGGCCAGTTCCCGGGCCGTCGCGTCGTCCTCGGCGACGACCACGTCGGCCGAGACGCTGACGTAGGGCTTGTCGAGGTGGTCGGAGGGCCGGAAGTGTGCGCGGTAGCCGTCCACCGCCTCCAGGACGCCGGCCGGGCTGACGTGGTAGTTGGCGGCGAAGCGCAGGCCGCGGCGGCCCGCGACCCGCGCGCTCTGCCCGCCGCTGCTGCCCAGGATCCACACCTCGACTTCGGCGCCCTCGCCGGGGACGGCGTGCGCCTCGACGCCCTCCGGGGAGCGGTAGCCGCCCGCGAGCAGGGCGAGCAGGTCGTCGATCTGTCCGGCGTAGTCCGGGGACTCGGCGCCCGGCAGCTGGAGCAGTGCGCGCTGGAGGGCGATCCGGGGTGAGGCGAGGAGGCGTTCGAAGGAGAACGGGGGCGGGATGAGCAGGCCGTTGGGGGCGCGGCCGTCGACGACCGGGGTGGCGGTCGCCGGGGCCTCCTGCCGCCCGGCCGGGCGGCCGCCCGAGCGGCCGAGTCCCAGGTCGAGGCGGCCCGGGTGCAGCGCGTCGATCAGGCCGAACTCCTCGACCGCGGAGAGCGCGGTGCGGTGGCCGAGCTGTACGGCGCCGGAGCCGAGCCGGATGGTGGAGGTGGCGGCGGCGGTCAGCGCGACCAGGACCGCGGGCGAGGTGCCGGCCACGCCCGGGTTGAGGTGGTGCTCGGCGAACCAGTGGCGGGCGTAGCCGAGGCGTTCGGCCTGCCGGGCGAGGTCGATGGAGTTGCGCAGGGCGTCGCCGGCCGTGGCGCCGGACGGTATCGGCACCAGGTCGAGGATGCCGAGAGGGGTGCGGAAGGACATCGCGAGGCTCCTCAGCGGACGGCGGCGGACAGGGACGCGGGCTCGCCCGCGGGGACCTGGGGGCCGGCGAGCACCGGGCCCCAGGCGAACGGCGGGTCGGGGATCGCGGTGCGCAGGGCGGGCGCGACCTCGCTCTGGAACCGCTCCAGCGAGTCCCGGTGCCGGGCGTCGGTCAGTCCGCTCGCGTCCGCCTGCACGTGCTGCACGGTGTGGCCGAACTCCTCGTGGTAGCGGTGCACCTTCTCGATCACCTGCTGCGGGCTGCCGATCAGCGCCGAGCTGCGTTCCGCGAAGTCCTCCAGGGTCTCGAAGACGACGGGCAGGCCGTTGGCGCGCTGGAAGGCCAGGGAGCTCTCGAAGACGGGCCGGTAGTCCTTCAGGGCCTCCTGGGAGGTGCGGGCGACGTAGAGGCCCGCCGAGCCCGCGCCGACGGCGACGGCGGCCGGATCGTGGCCGTAGTGCTCCCAGCGCTCGCGGTAGTGGCGGATCAGCTCGGCGTAGGGCTCGATGGGATGGGTGACGTTCGCGGAGAACAGCGGGTCGCCGTAGCGGGCGGCGAGGTCGACGCTCTCCTTGCTGGTGGCGCTGCCGTGCCAGACCCGGACGGGCTGCTGGTGGGGGCGGGGCCAGACCTCGGCGTCGGTCAGTTCGGGCCGGAAGCGGGTCTTGGCGGTGACCTTGTCCTGCCGCCACAGCCGCCGGAACACCTCGTAGCTCTCGGCGTTGCGCTCCCACTGGTCCTCGGGCGTGACGTGGAACAGGTCGCGCTGGGCGGTGCCGTTGCCCTTGCCGATGATCAGGTCGAGGCGTCCGCCGGAGAGGTGGTCGAGGGTCGCGTAGTCCTCGTAGGCGCGGACCGGGTCCAGCAGGCTGAGGGTGGTGACGGCGGTGAACAGCCGGATGCGCCGGGTGAGGGCGGCGATGTGGCTGAGCACCACGGTCGGCGAGGAGGAGAGGAAGGGCCGCTCGTGCCGCTCCCCCACGCCGAAGCCGTCGAAGCCGAGTTCCTCGGCGAGCACCGCGTTGTCGAGGACTTCCCGGAAGCGGTCGTGGGTGGACTTGAGGACGCCCGTGACGGGGTCCGGGCGGTGCACGATCAGGGTGATGGCGAGGAACTTCACGACGCCACCCGCCGCTGGTCCGCCTCGTCCGGGTGGGCGAGTCCGAGGTGGTCGCGCAGGGTCGTGCCCTCGTAGTCGGTGCGGAAGACGCCCTGTTCCTGGAGGAGCGGGACGACCTTGTCGGCGAACGGGTCGAGGCCGCCGGGGGTGATGTGCGGGACGAGGATGAACCCGTCGGAGACATCGCCCTGGACGAACTCGTTGATGGTCCTGGCGACGGTGGCGGGCGAGCCGACGAAGGTCTGCCGGTTGCCGGTGTGGATGACCAGGTCGCGGATGGACCAGTGGTGGGCGGCGGCCAGTTCGCGCCACTCGCGGGCGGTGGCCAGCCGGTCCCGGTACATGCGGACCTGGGCGCGGCCGCGCGCGATGTGGTCCTCGCCGGTGTCCGGGTCGATGTCGGGCAGCGGGCCCTCCGGGTCGTACGAGGACAGGTCCCGGTTCCAGACGAACTCCAGGTGCTTGATCGCGGTGGCGCCGCTGACCTGCTGCCGGCGCACCTGGCCCGCGAGTTCCTCGGCCTCGGCGTCGGTGTCGCCGAGGACGAAGGTCGCGGCGGGCAGGATGAGCAACTGGTCTTTTCCGCGGCCGTACTTGGCCAGGCGCTTCTTGACGTCGTCGTAGAAGGCGCGGCCGTCGTCCCAGGAGGCGTAGCGGCTGAAGATGGCGTCGGCGCCGGCCGCGGCGAACTCGCGGCCCTCCTCGGAGTCGCCGGCCTGGAAGATCACCGGCCGGCCCTGCGGCGAGCGCGGGACGTCGAACCGGCCGTGGATGTCGAACTGGGGCCCCTGGTGGACGAACGCGCCGGCCTTGGCGTCGCGCAGGAAGGTGCCGGTGACGGGGTCGGCGACGATCTCGTCGCCGTGCCAGGAGTCGAAGAGTTCGTGCGCGGTGGCCAGGAACTCCTTGGCGCGCGCGTAGCGCTCCTCCTGCGGCAGGAAGCCGCCGCGCCGGAAGTTCTCGCCGGTGAAGGCGTCCCAGGAGGTGACGACGTTCCAGGCGGAGCGGCCGCCGGAGAGGTGGTCGAGGCTGGCGAACTGGCGGGCCACCTCGTAGGGCTCGTTGAAGGTGGAGTTGATGGTGCCGGTCAGGCCGAGGCGGTCGGTGACGGCGGCCAGGGCGGCCAGGACCGTGAAGGTGTCGGGGCGGCCGACCACGTCCAGGTCGTATATCTGGCCGCCCTGTTCGCGCAGGCGCAGGCCCTCGGCGAGGAACAGGAAGTCGAACTTGGCGCGTTCGGCGGTGCGCGCGAAGTGGGCGAAGGAGGCGAACTCGATGTGGCTGCCGGCGGCTGGGTCGCTCCACACCGTGGTGTTGTTGACGCCGGGGAAGTGGGCGGCCAGGTGGATCTGCTTGAGCGGCTTGCTCATGGTGGTGGCTCTCCTGCGGCTCAGACGGTGGCGGCGTAGCGGTTGGCGGGGCGGGCCAGGCCCAGCAGGCCGCGCAGGGTGTCGGCCTCGTAGGCCCGGCGGAAGGCGCCGCGGCGCTGGAGTTCGGGCACCAGGTCGCGGGTGACGGCCGGCAGGTCGTGCCCGGCGACGGCCGGCCGCAGCCTGAACCCGGTCAGTCCGGCCGCCGCGAACTCTTGAAGCCGGTCGGCCAGTTGTGCGGCCGTGCCGGTGAAGACGGGGGCGTCGCCGGTGTACGGCTCGCCGGCCAGCTCGTCCAGCCGGTCGAGGCGGGCCCGCGCCGCGGCGGCGTCCTGGTCGAGGAGGACGACGAGGTCGCCGAAGACGTGCAGCGGCTCACCCGCCCGGCCCGCCGTCTCCTGCCCGGCGCGGATCTCGGCGACGATCGAGCGGGCCTCGTCGGCGTCCCGCGGGGTGACGTAGCCGATGTCGGCCTGCCGCGCCACCAGCCGGTAGGGAACGGTGTCGTGGGCCAGGGCGCTGACGGGCGGCTGGCCCTGCGGCGGGCGGGGGGTGATGGAGGGGCCCTTGACGTGGAAGTGGCGGCCCTCGAAGTCGATGTAGTGGAGTTTGCCGCGGTCGATGAAGCGGCCGGTGGCCACGTCGCGGATCTCGGCGTCGTCCTCCCAGCTGTCCCACAGCCGGCGGACGACCTCCACGTAGTCGGCGGCCTCCTCGAACAGCTCGGTCACCGTCTCCCGGGCCGCGGGCAGGTCGTCCGGGTCGATGTGCGCGACGGTGCGGCGGCCGAAGTGCGCGGCCTCGTCCGGGCGGGCGTCGACCCGCACCCGCACTCCGGCGCGGCCGGAGCTGACGTAGTCGAGGGTGGCGATCGCCTTGGAGATGTGGAAGGGCTCGGTGTGGGTGGCGACGACGGTCGGCACCAGGCCGATGTGCCGGGTCAGCGGGGCGACGCGGGCGGCGGTCAGGACGGCGTCGAGGCGGCCGCGGACCTGGTCGGTGCGCTCGTCGGGTGCGAAGGGGTGCGAGGACTGGAGGCCGAGGCCATCCTCGAAGGTCACGAAGTCGAGCAGGCCGCGCTCGGCCTCGGTGACCAGGTCGGCCCAGTACCCGGCGGTGAACAGCTCGCGGGGGCGCGAGACGGCCTCCCGCCAGGCGGCGGGGTGCCAGCCGGCGCCGTCGAGGGCCACGGCGAGGTGGAGATGCGCGGAAGGGTTCGAGGACACGGGTGGGTTGTTCCTTCCTTCGGGTCCGTACGGGGGCGCCGGCCCGGCCGCTTCGGGTGGCGCGGGCCGGGCGCGGCGGGGCGGCGCGTCCCCGGCCGTGGCGGGGCCGGGGACGCGCACGCCGGGGTCAGGAGTTGTCGAGCGGCAGGCCGGGCGGGTTGACCTCGGACTTGGCGACGGCCTCGTCGGAGAGGTTCCAGGCGGCCAGCCACTTGGCGTACTGCCCGTTGTCGATCAGGTGGTTGAGGGCGTCGGCGACCGGCTTGGCCAGCTTGCTGTCCTTCTTGGCGGTGGCGGCGATCAGGCCCTGGAGCGAGGCGCCGGCGCCGGAGAACTCGCCGGCCGTGCGGGTGGCGCGCGGCGTGGCGGCGACTTGCCGGGTGTGGTAGGCGATGTCGGGGTTGGGGCCGAAGTAGATGTCGATCCTGCCGCCGGCCAGGGCCAGATAGGTGCTGTTCAGGTCCGGGTAGCGCTTGACGGTGAGCTTCTTGCCCTCCTTGGCGAGCTTGGCCTGCCACTCCAGCAGGATCTTCTCCTGGTTGGTGCCCGAGCCGACGGCGACGGTGCGGCCGGCGAGCTTCTCGTAGTCGCCGCCGAAGTTCCAGGTGCTCTTCCTGGGCACCTCGAAGCCGAGGTTGTCCTTGCGGTAGGAGGCGAACTCGTACTTCTTCTTGCGCTCCTCGGTGTCGGTGACGTTGGAGAAGGCGACATCGACCTTGCCGCTGTCGACGCCGACGAAGAGGTTCTCCCAGGTGGAGTTGCGCAGTTCGGGTTCGAGGCCGAGGACGGCGGCGACCAGCCGGCCGAGGTCGGCCTCGGAGCCGGTCAGGGTCTTCTGGTCGCTGCCCACGTACGCCAGCGGCGGCGAGCCGGAGGGCAGCGCGCTGACGCCGATGACGAGCTTGCCTCTCTTGCGTATCGCGGCGGGCAGTTCGGCGTTGAGGGCCTTGACCTCGGAGACCTTCAACGTGGTCTGCCGCGCGGCCCCGTTGGACAGCCGGCCCACGGTGACCGTGCCGTCCGCCGCGCTGCCCGCGGTGGTGGCCGCGTCGCTGTCACCGCCGCAGGCGGCGAGGGAGAGGGCCAGGGAGGCGACGGCGGCGACGGCGGTGAGGTGGCGCGGGAACCGGCCGGGGAGGCGGGAGGTGGGCATGGCTGTCCTTGTCGGGTGTGGCGGTGGGGCGTGGGGGGGCGCGGACCCGGCGGGCCGCGGTGGGGCGGTGGGTGCGGGAAGTGCGGAGGGGGGTCAGAGGACCTTGCTCAGGAAGTCCCGGGTGCGCGGGTGGCTCGGGTTGTCCAGCACCTGGGCGGGCGGGCCCTGTTCGACGACGCGGCCGCCGTCGAGGAAGACGATCCGGTCGGCGACCTCGCGGGCGAAGCCGATCTCGTGCGTGACGATGACGAGGGTGGTGCCGCCGGCCGCCAGGTCCTTGATGACGGACAGCACCTCGCCGACGAGTTCGGGGTCGAGGGCGGAGGTCGGCTCGTCGAACAGGATCACGCCGGGGCGCAGCGCGAGGGCGCGGGCGATGGCCACGCGCTGCTGCTGGCCGCCGGACAGCTGCCTCGGGTAGGCGCCGGCTCGGTCGCCGAGACCGACGCGGTCGAGCAGCTCGCGGGCGAGTTCCCGGGCCGCGCCGCGGCTGAGGCGGCCGGTGGCGACGGGCGCGGCGGCGACGTTGTCCAGGGCGGTCAGGTGCGGGAAGAGGTTGAAGTTCTGGAAGACGAAGCCGATGCGGCTGCGCTGGGCGAGGATGGCCCGCTCGCTCAGCTCCTTCAGCCCCTTGCCGTGACGGCGTACGCCGATGGGCTCGCCGCCCACGCTGACGTGGCCGGCCTCGGGCTTCTCCAGGTGGTTGATGACCCGCAGCAGGGTGGACTTGCCGGAGCCGGAGGGGCCGAGGATCACGGTGACCTCGCCGGGCCGGATCGTCAGGTCGATGCCGTCCAGCACGTGGTGGGCGCCGTACCACTTGTGCACGCCGTGCACCTCGACGGCGGCCGGGGCGGCGCTCTGCGCGCCGGGGACGGGGGTGCCAGGGGTGTCGAGTGGGGTGCTCATATCGCGGCCTCGCTGTGCAGGCGGGCGCGCGCCGTGGTGAGGGCGCCGCGCAGTCTCTGAAGGGGGGTGGGCGGCAGCGCCCGGGTGGCGCCGCGGGCGTAGTACCGCTCGACGTAGTACTGGACGACGGAGAAGAGGCTGGTGAGGATCAGGTACCAGACGGTGACCACCAGCAGCAGCGGCACGATGTCGCCGGGGTAGGTGGCGCCCATGGTCTGGGCGGCGCCGAACAGGTCGAGCAGTGAGACGTAGAAGACGAGCGAGGTGCTCTTGACCAGGCCGATGAGCTGGTTGACGTAGTTGGGCACGATGGAGCGCAGGGCCTGCGGCAGGACGATGCGGGTGAAGCGGTAGCCGCGGGGCAGGCCGAGCGCGGCGGCGGCCTCGTGCTGGCCCTGGTCGACGGAGAGGACGCCGCCGCGCACGACCTCGGCGGCGTAGGCGGCCTCGTTGAGGCTGAGTCCGACGACGGCGATGGCCATGTCGGTGGCCAGGCGTGACTCGTCGAAGCGGAAGAAGGCCGGGCCGAAGGGGATGCCGACGCTGAGCGTCTGGTAGAGCGCGGAGAAGTTGTAGAGGAAGATCAGGACGACGATCAGCGGGATGGACCGGAACGCCCACACGTAGAGCCAGCCGGCCGCGCGCAGGACGGGGCTGCGGGAGAGCCGGGCCAGGGCGAGCAGGATGCCGCCGAGCAGGCCCAGTACGGCGCTGAGGGCGGTGACCTCCAGGGTGATGACGAGGCCGTCCAGGATGGTCGGGCGGGTGAACCAGTAGGCGAAGCGGTCCCATTGGTAGAACTCGTTGGTCGCCAGGCCGTGCACGAACTGGGCGGCCAGCACCAGCACGACGGCGCTGGCGATCCACCGGCCGGGGCGGCGCAGCGGCTGTACGCGCTGGGTCTGCGACGGCGGGGCGGTTCTCGCGGCCTCGGCGGTCCGGGCCTCGGCGGCTCCGGCGCCGGGTGCGGCGTCGGCGGGTCCGTCGGAGGACGGGGCGGGGGTCTCGGGGGTCTTGGCTGCGGTGTCGAGGGACGCGACGGTCCCCGGAGGTTCACTCATGGCGGCTCCAGCGGAGTCGGGGACCCGGGACCCGCCGTGGGCGCGGCGGCCCTCGTGACCGCGAGGACGGGGAGCCGTTCTGCGGACGGGGCGGCACGCGAAGGACGTACGGGACCGGGAGCTGGGCGGACAACGGCACACCGCTCGGGCGGTGTTCGTCGGGGAGCCGGGGGCTGCGGTGGGTCGTCAGCCCCGGCTGCGGCCGGACGCCGTACACAGGGCGCTGTTGACCCGGAGCAGGTCGACGGCGCGGTTGGCGACGAGGAGTTGCGCGGCCGGGGGTACGCAGCCCAGGGGGCGGCGGGTCGCCGTCCGGGGAGCTGCGTACATGTCCGTCACCTGTCACCGTTCCGGCCCCGTGGGGCCTTCGCGCTTACCGAAACGTCGTCCGGTCCGGTCGTCACCTGGGGCACCCCACCGCGGCGCGAGGGTTGCCGGTCAGCGAGCCAGGGCTTGTCGCTGACGCTCATGACCGTTCTGGGCGTAAGTAAGTCAGGCGCCCTCATGGAAGTCAACGCTTGTCCATCCAGTGGAACGCCGAATGAGACGATCAGGGCCGGTGGGCGGGTCGGGCGCCGTCGGCGTGGGCGGCCCAGTCCAGGATCTGGACGGCCGAGCCGGCGGCCTCCAGGCCCCGGCAGCCGGCGTGGTGCCGGCGGGCGATGCCGTCGAGGTCGAGGTGGGCGCCGAAGGCGGGGTGCGCGGTGAGCCGGCGGGCGTGCGCCCACAGGGCCGGGTGGTCGGCGACGCGGTGCACGGCGTGGGCGTCGAGGTGGTGGCGGTGCACGGTGTCGAGCTGCACCAGCGCGACCCACAACACCACGTCTGCGACGCTGAGTTGATCGCCCATCACATGGTCGTGGCCGGTGAGCCGGCGGTCCAGTTCGCCCAGTGCGGCGAGCAGCGTCTCCAGTGCCTCGGCGCGCTCCTCCGGTTCGGCGTCGGCCCGGCCGGCCCGCTGGGCGGCCTCGTCGATGTCCCGCGCGCACAGCCGCTCCACGTCCCGGAGCGCGGCCTCGGCGGCACGCGGGTACAGCGCGGCCCGGCCGTCGCCGAAGTGCTCGTCCAGGTCGCGCATGATGTCGGGGGCGTGGGTGCTGACGATCCGTCCGGACCAGTCGTCGCTGAGCACCGGCGCGAGGGCCGGCCCCTGGTAGTGGTGCGCGCTCGCCTCGTACAGCGGACGCAGCGCCGCGTGGCCGTCGGGACAGTCGGGGACGGCGGGCAGGAAGGTCACCGGACAGGTGTCGCCGATGCTCAGGAGGCTGTGCGTGACGGCGATGGCCAGCCCCTGCGGGCAGGCGGTGGACAGGTGGAGGCGGTAGCGGCGCGGCACGGCGTAGTGGCCGCTGCGCCGGTCGCGGCCGATGCGGCCCCGGAAGGCGACGGCGGGCCGGGTGGCGGGGTGGGCGGCGGCCTGCGGTGTGACGGACATGGGTCTCCCCGGGTACGGGCGCGCCGGAGCGCGCGCTGCGGAAGCGATGACGAAGTCGTGACGGCCGCGGCGGCGGGGCGGGCGGCCCCCCGCGCTCAGCCCAGCGGGCCGATGGCGCTGCAGACGCGCTGCAGGTCGATGTGGCGGCGGGAGGTGAGGAGGGGGGAGGTGCGGGGGGACGCGGGCCGCGCCGTGCGGCTGCGGCTCGCACGGCCGGTGACCGGCTCAAGGCGCCCCATGATTCCCTACCTGTTCACTAGGATTCCCTACTGGAGTGTCATGCCGCCCGATGTCCCCGTCAAGAGGAGGGACGAGGTCTGGTCCGGCGGGACGGCTTGGGCATCGGGGCGGGTGGCACGTCCGGCGGGACGGCTTGAGCATCGGGGCGGGTGGCACGTCCGGCGGGGTGTGCGCGGCAAGGACGAGATCCTGCTCGGGCCGGCGGAGCGGCTGCGGGCGGAGGCCCTGGACGGCTTCGCGCCGGCGGTCGCCCGGCGGGAGACCCTTGCGTCGCCGGCGCGCCGGGTGCGCACGGCCTGGCTCGCCCGCCCCCGGATCGCGCTGCTCGTCGCCTCCCGGGGCTCCCGGCGCTCCGCCGAGTTACGCGGCGCGGACGCGGCCATCGGCGCGCCGCGGCAGGCGGGTCTCGGCGGCCGGGACGCGGCGCGCCCGAATACCCAGGCGCCGTGAGCGACGACGGGACCGTGAGCCACGCGACCGCACACGCCGAGAAGCAGGCCGAGGGTCACGGCGTGCCAATTCGCCCCTCTACCGCAGCGAGGGATGCGATTCCTGGCGTGTGGTCCACAGCTCCGGGTCCAGTATCTTGGCGCCGTTTGCCATCCGTACGCCGGCGACGAGACCTGTGAGCCCTGCGGCCGCGCCCAGGCCGATGCCTACGCCGAAGGGGACCGCTCCGACGAGGTAGGGGATGGTCAGGAGCGCCGCGGCGGCGGCGTAGAGCAGGCTGACGCCGTGTGCCGCTGGGAGGAAACGGGACGGCGAGGAGAGCACCTCGGCGGAGAGGGTGGGGTCGGTTTCGCGTGCGGGTGCGAGCTCGCCGCGCAGCCACGTCGTCCAGTCGTCCTGCCGGGTGTGCCCCCACACGACGTGCCCGGTGTCGGTGACGAAGGCCGCGGCGACATGGCGATCCTTGTCCGTGCCCGCGAGGTCCTTCCATCGGCTGGGCCAGCACAGCCATCCGCTGTGTCCGGCCAGTTCGGCGGCGGCGTGGGACAGGTGCTTGTCGCCGAGGTTGATCCGGAAGCTGTCGCCACGCATGGAGGCGAGGCGCACGGTCGGGCGCACCGCGGGCCCGCCGTCCTCGCTCTCGGGCGACAGCTCGGCATAGTAGGAGTCGATGGTGCTGATGTCGCCCGTGCCGGTGCCGGTGGGCCGGCGGTACTGCTCACGGACCGCGTCGCCGAACCGGGCCCGCACCGCGTACACGCGGCCTGCCGCGGCGTCGGCCCGCAGAACCTTCTGTCCGGGGCCCAGTCGTGAGGTGACCAGCGCGAGGGCGTAGCAGGAGAGCACAAGGGCGAAGAGGGCGGTCAGCGCACACCAGAGGCCGCCGAGGGACGACCCCGAGCCGTGCTGAGCCGCCGCACCGGCGACGAACGGGGCCCAGATGACGAGATACGCCATCGCGATGTGCCCCCCGTCGCGCCGTATCGAGCCCAGCGCGGCGGGTATCCCGGCACGGGCGGGGACAGCGGGCAGACGCGTCACGAGAGGCGCGCTCCGCACCGCCAGAACCCAACAGCCGGCCAGCAGACCGCTCACCGCCAACGGGACGAGAACCTCCCAACGCGCCCCGTCCGCGTCCCTTGGGACGAGTGCGCTCCCGTAGACGACAGCCATGGCCCCGAGCGCCGCGGCGCCCAAGCCCTTCGAGAGTGAAGTGGAACGGTGCCTCATGCGAACTCCCCCTGCTGACGGCCCACTTGTACACCGCAGACCTTCTTCGTCTCGGGGGAAGACTACGTGTATCACCGTCCGGCGCGGCGCTGCGGTCACTTCACCACCGGCCCGACCCGGCTTTCTCTTTGACCTGGTCATTACGTACGATCACCAGGTCAAAGCCGCCGCGCGCCTCGGGAGTTGGAGGATCCGGTACCGACTCCTCCGCGTCCGCGCGCGTCATCGATAGCAGCGTCCCCGGCACATCCCCCATTCGAAGAGCTCCCGGTCCGACCTCTTCTCCGCTGTCGATCTGCCGAGGGGCACGCGCGACCTACGCCGCGACCCCGTCACCGGGAACCGCGGCGCAGGGCTGCCCCGTCAGGCCCGCCGCACGCGCTGACCTGCCGTCACTCCCCTGTGGTGACGGCAGGTCAGCGCGCGGCCGGCCGCCTCAACGCGCCCGGCATCCGCGTGGTTGTTCTCCGCGCGGTCCAGCGGGTCGCGGCCGCGCACGAGAGGATCAGTCCGTCAGCGGTCCAGGCGCCGACGTCAGCTTGAGGCACCGCTGATTGCCGGCGGAGGTCCGCCATGCCCACTGCAGGGCATCACGGGTGTTCGGCCCATACACATCGTCAGCCGTCAGTCCCAGGCTCGACTGCACGCGCTTGAGCGCCGCCTCGGTCGCCGCACCTACCCGGCCTTGTCGTAGTACGTCGTCCGGTCCGTGCAGCCGCCGGACGCGGCCTGCGCCATGGGACCGGCCGTGATCAGACCGGCCGTGAGCGAGACGAACACTCCGAGGCACGCGAGGGAACGCTTCGTCAAAGGATTGCCCTTCAAAAGAACGAGACACGAGACCGCCAGCGGCGACGCCCGAAACGTAACAGCGCGTACGGGCGAGGCGGCGTCTCGCACAGTGGCAGGAGACGCATCGCGCAGGGAGTGGAGACGCACAGCCAACGCGCGACGCCCCACCAGCGGGACCAGGCCTGGGTCGCCGACACGGCCGCTCCGCCACCGCTAACCACCACCCCCGGCGTTCAGCAGCTCGCGCATCCGGTACTCGAGAGGGGACAACCCGTAGGCGGCACGGAACGACCGGCTGAAATCGGAGGCTCTGGGAATGCCCCAACGGGCCGCGACGGCGTGAACGGGCAGGGCGCGCAACGTCGGATCCGACAGATCGCGGCGGGCCTTCTCCAGCCGCTGGCCGCGGATCCACGCGGCCACCGTCTCACCTTTCGACTGCTGCCCGAAGACGCGGTGCAGGTAGCTGAGCGAGATGTGGTGCGCGGCCGCCACCATGGAGGGCGACAGCTGCGGATCGTGCAGGTTCCGCTGGATGAAACCACGGATACTGGCCGCCAGCGCGCCGAGCCGTGCCTCCTGGGACAACGCCCCCTCCGCGGCCAGTTCTTGCGCCAGCCAGCCCGCCACCAGATTGACAACGGCCGTCCCTACGTGCGGCGCTGCCACGGCTCCCAGCTCCGGGCCGCGCCGGTCCAGTGAGAGAAGGTGCTCGGCGAGCACCCCGGCGGCACCCTCACCGCCGGTGAAGCCACGCCCCTGCACCGCACGCAACTGGTCGGGCGACCACGGCAGCAGGGAGACCGGGAAGTCGAGGCCGATGGCGTCGACGCGCTGGTCACTCGGAGGCACGGTGCCGGACGCGAACGCGCGCAGGTCGAACGGAGACGAGTCGTCGACGACGTGCAGGTGTCCCGGCGTGAAGACCTGGGTCGGTTCCGCACCTCGCGTGAGAGCGAAGCTTCCTTTGAGGAGGAGCGTCACGTGGTATACCTCAGGGTCCGCCCGGCGTGCCATGGCCGCTGTGCTCGTGATCCGCAACCCGGAGAACGACGATCGCAGCAGCGTCACCGGCCCCAGTTGCAAGCGGCGCATGCTGCCCCGGAAGACGTCCTCGCGGTCCGTGCTCACTTCGCACGCCCGGGATTGCCTGACCGCGTGCCTCCACGCCTCGAAACCATCAGCAGCCCGCATGTCCGCCCTGAGGAACATCGCTCCCATCCCCTCCCATCGGCACCTCCGCCGACGGGGTGCGTAACGGCCCCGACCGGCCGGTGCACACCATCGCGCTGCGCCATCATCGGACGTGGCCACGGACGCTCGATGGCCGGGGGTGCCCTCCAGCGCGACCACCACGTGAACGGGCCACGGGCGGCCCGAGGGCTGTCATCGACCAGGAAACCGTTGTGCTGGGCGCATCCGTCCTCTTCCTGGATCTTCACCACGGTCGACGCTGCGATCGAGATCCGTGCACCGACCACCGGCCCCCAGAGCTGGTATCCACTGACCTTCAAAACGTGGTGTCGTAGGGGCTGACTCCTCATGATCCCTGCGGCATGCCGACCGCATGAGGTATGCGCAAGGGCCAAAAACGATCAAGGGCCGGTTTCGGATGCCTCCGAAACCGGCCCTGAACTGCGACTTTCACAAGTCGGGACGACAGGATTTGAACCTGCGACCCCTTGACCCCCAGTCAAGTGCGCTACCAAGCTGCGCCACGTCCCGATGCGTCCTGGCGGTGAACCGCGTGAACGCGCAGGTAAACCTTACCGCACACGGACGAGTACCCCCGCGTGGGCCGCGCTCGGCGGGCGCACCGCCGGGCCGGGCGGGTGCGGTGGTCGTTCAGCGGCCGGTCGGGGCGGGTTCCGCGGCGCCCTCGTGCTCGGGGTCCACGTCCTTGGCGTACGCGACGAAGTCGTCGACCATGCGGTGGAACAGGGTGGCGAGCTGGTGCAGTTCCTCGGCCGACCAGCCGGACAGGGCGACCTCCATGCCGCGGGCGCCGACCTCGCGGATGCGGGCGATGGCGTCCCGGCCCGCCTCGGTGAGCCGGATGCGCTGTGCGCGGCGGTCGTCGGGGTCACGGACCCGGGTGACGTGGCCGGACTTCTCCAGTTGCTGCACCGTCCGGGTGACGTGGGATGCCTCGACGCCGAGGCGGTTGGCCAGCTCGCCGGGCCGCTGCGGCTCGGAGTCGGCGATCTGACGCAGCAGCGCCACGGCCGCGCGGTCCAGCGGCACGCCGGCCAGGCCCATCAGCTTCTCGTGCTGCCGGGCCCGGGTGCTCAGATAGGTGATCCGGGTCAGCGCGCGCTCGATCTCGGCCACCTCGGGCGAGACGGGGCCGGTCGGCGATGATCCAATGGGCATGCGTCCCAGTTTACCATATCGTTGCGTTACTCAAGTAGTTTGCGGGTGCGCAGCGTGTGAGCAGTGCGCCGCCGGCCGTCCCCCTCGGACGGCCGGCGGCGCGGCCGGTGTGCCGCGCGACGGGTCCGGCTCGACCGGGGCGAAGCCCAACCGGGTGCCGTAGTCCGTCAGTTCGCATCACACCTGCGGCGTCACAGGTACCCCGCAGGCCGCTCCTCGCACCACCGCAACGGCACCGCGTTCACCTGGCCGGTACGTCCCGTCCGCGCCGCCGCTACTTGATGATCGCGTTGGCCACGACCACGAACAGTCCCAGCAGGGCGTCCCCCGCACCCGTCGCGAGCGCGATCGTCCAGCGGCGGCCCGCCCATCGGGCCGAGAGCAGACCGAGGGCGAACAGCAGGGCGACGTTGAGCGCGAAGGCCGGGTACTCGACGCCGTCGGCCGGCCACCAGCGCCAGCCCGCGCCCGCCAGGAGCAGGACGGTGGGCAGCATGGCCGCCACCAGCGGCCATTCGGCGGCCAGGGCGCGCAGGACCTGACCGCGGCGGTGCGGGCCGCGGTCGGCGATGTAGTGGGCGTAGCCGTGCGCGAGGGCGGAGGCGAACGCCGTCACCAGCAGCCAGGCGGCGTCGTAGCGGCGGCTGGCGGCGGAGTCGTGGCCGTGGAAGGTGAGCGCGGCGACCATGGCGCTGGCGACCACCGCGCCGTAGACCCCGCCGAACAGCAGGAGGGAGCGGGCGTCGTGCGCGGCCCCCTCGGGGACGGCCGCCGTGGGGTCCGCCATGGGCTGCTCTCCTCGCGGGCGTGGCGTGCGGAGACGGTCCCGTCAACGATCACCCGGGCCGGGCGCGGACGCCACTTCGACGCCTGCGCCGGACCGGCCGTGCACACCCGCGTGCGCGCGACGAAGTGTCCGTCCGGGCGGCCCGCTCCCGCACACTCTGTCCAGGCCGGCGGGGCGGTGGGCGCCGTTAGGGTCGGCGTATGACCGACAGCTTCTCGCTCCATGTGCCCGACGCCGACCTCGTGCCCGAACCGCTCGACCCCGACCAGATCGTTTCCGGGTCGCCCGAAGTGACCGGCAAGGTGGTGCACGAGTCGGCGGACGGCCGCCGGATCCGGGGCATCTGGCAGATCACCCCCGGGGTCGTCACCGACACCGAGGCGGACGAGGTGTTCGTGGTGCTGAGCGGATCGGCCACCATCGAGGTCGACGGCGGCCCCACGCTGCGCGTCGGCCCCGGCGACATGGCCGTGCTGCGCGAGGGCGACCGCACGACGTGGACGGTGCACGAGACGCTCCGCAAGGTGTACGCCATCAACCTCTGACGGGACGTCGGCGCACCGTTCCCGGCGCACCCCGGAGCGCTCCGGCACACCCCGGCACACCCCGGCGCGCGTCGCCGCCGATGGTGCCCCGTGCGGCCCGTGGTGCCCCGCGCGGCCGGGCGTGCGCGGCGCGGCCGGAAGCGTCCGGTCCAGCCGGACGTACGCGGCGCGGCCGGAAGCGTCCGGTCCAGCCGGACGTACGCGGCGCGGCCGGGGGTGTCGGGTGCGGCCGGGCGTACGCGGCGCGGCCGGGGCGTGCGGCGAGCGCCCGGTGTGCGTGACGCGCTCCGGGGTGCGCGGCGAGCGCGGTGGTGCGCGGCGAGCGCCGAGGTACGCGGCGCGCGGCGAGCGCCGAGGTACGCGGCGTGCGGCCGTCTTCGGTTACGCGCCGCGCCAGACGTTCGCGAACGCCGCGTTCTCGATGGCGCGCCGCTGGCGCACCGCCTCCAACTCCATCAGCGCGTCGTGGACGGCGGCCAGGACGGTGAGGGCCGTGTCGTCGGTGACCGCCGGCTCCGCCGGGGTCGGTTCGTCGCGGATCCCGACGGCCGCGGCCAGGGCGACCAGCACCGGTTCGTCCGCCGCCCAGCGGAAGCCGGCCCGCCGCCGTGCCTCGGTGTCGCGCAGCACGGTGCGCCCGCCCCGGAAGGGCAGCCAGCGGCTGCGCTCCCAGGTGACCTGCCCCTCCGCCTCCAGCGCGGCCAGATACGCCGACCACAGGCCGCGCCCGCGCCGCCAGAGCCAGTCCGGCAGCGACTCCCCCGGCGCCTCGCGCACGAGCGCGGCGGCGGCCTCGGCCAGCAGCCGGTCCTCCGGTTCGGGGCACGTCCGGGCTGCGAGACGCTCGCCCTCCAGCCGGACCGCCCCGGCCCGGAGCAGGTCGTATGCCTCCGCGCCGGCCAGGGCGAGCGAGAGGTCGCCGCGGTCCAGGAACCGGCCGGGCGCCACGTCCAGGGCGACGATCATCAAATCCCGCGGTGTGCTCATGGGGCTCCCCGTCGACGGGCGTGTCCGACACTGCGCCGCCGGGCCACCGGCGGGGGACTGGCGCTCGGTTCGCTTACCGGGCCGACTGTAGCGCGGCGAGGTCACGGACGTGTGGCGCGTGTGCGTCGGGCGGCGGCACGGGCCGCGGCCTGCGGGCCGGTCTCCTCACGCCCCGCAGGACCGCAGGAAGCGGCGGGTGCGTACGGCGATGGGCAGGGGCCGGTCCGGGGGGCACGGGTACATGTCCTGCTCGACGATCGCGAACAGGTCCACGCCCAGCCGCTGCGCGGCCACCAGCACCGGTTCCAGCTCCGGTACGCCGGACGGCGGTTCGCACATCACCCCGCGCCGGACCGCCGGCCCGAACGGCAGCCCGTCGGCGACGACGTCGGCGAGGACCGCCGGATCGACCTGCTTGAGGTGCAGGTAGCCGATCCGTTCGCCGTAGGTCTCGATCAGCTTGACGCTGTCGCCGCCGCAGTAGGCATAGTGCCCGGTGTCCAGGCAGAGGTTGACCAGTTCGGAGTCGGTGGAGTCGAGGAAGCGTTCGACGTGGGCCTCGGTATCGAGGTGGGTGTCGGCGTGCGGGTGGACGACGATGTCGAGGCCGTAGGTCTCCTTGACCTCGTGGCCTAGGCGTTCCATGCCCTTGGTCAGGTGGACCCACTGCTCGGCGGTCAGCTCGGGCGGCTCCAGGATCTCGGCCGTCTTGTCGTCGCGCCAGAAGGAGGGGATGACGACCAGGTGCCGTGCGCCCGTCGCCCGGGTGAGGGCGGCGACCCGGGCGACCTGGGCCCAGGTGGACTCCCAGACGGCCGGGCCGTGGTGCAGCGCGGTGAAGACGGTGCCCGCCGAGACCGCGAGGCCCCGCCGGGCGACCTCGTCGGTGAGACGGGCGGGGTCGGTCGGGAGGTAGCCGTAGGGGCCGAGTTCGATCCAGGAGTAGCCGGCCTCGGCGACCTCGTCCAGGAAGCGCCGCCAGGGCACTTGGCGGGGGTCGTCGGCGAACCAGACGCCCCAGGAGTCGGGGGCCGAGCCGACCCGGATGCGGTCGAGGACGGGGGCCATGTCAGCAGTTCCCTTCCGAAGGCGCCGGTACGGGTCCGAGAGCCGCCGCGGCGGCCACGGCGGGGGCGGGCGCACGGGGCGGGAAGAGCGGTCCATCCTTCTCGCGGGCCCGGCGCGCCGTCAAGACATCCTCCCCGCTCAGGTCCGTATGTATGTACAAAGCCAGGCATGGACAGGAGGACGTCTGGGGACCTACACCTGGGAGGCGGCGGCCCCGCGATCCCCCGCCGCCCCGGTTCGATCGAGGAGCGTCGCGCATGACCGAGCCAGTCGAGTCCGCCCGGGTCCTCGACCTGGTCACCATGGGCCGCATCGGGGTCGACCTGTACCCGCTGCAGTCCGGTGTGCCGCTGGCGCGGGTGGAGACCTTCGGGAAGTTCCTGGGCGGTTCGGCGGCCAACGTGGCCGTGGCCGCCGCCCGGCTCGGCCGGTCCGCCGCGGTGATCACCCGCACCGGCGACGACCCCTTCGGCGCCTATCTGCACCAGGCGCTGGAAGAGTTCGGCGTGGACGACCGCTGGGTCACGCCGGTCGGCGGCCTGCCGACCCCGGTCACCTTCTGCGAGATTTTCCCGCCGGACGACTTCCCGCTGTACTTCTACCGCCGCCCCAAGGCCCCCGACCTGGAGATCCACGCCGCCGAACTGGACCTGGCCGCGATCCGCGCGGCCAGGATCTTCTGGATGACCGGCACCGGTCTGAGCGAGGAGCCGAGCCGCTCCGCCACGCTCGCCGCGCTGCGGGCCCGCGCCCGGGCGGGCACGACGGTCTTCGACCTCGACTGGCGTCCCATGTTCTGGCCCCAGGACAGCGCCGATACCGGCGCCGGCACCGCTCCCGCCGACGGCACTCCCGCCGCCGGCACTTCCGGCGGCGCTCCCCCCGGCGGGGCCGAGCAGGCCCGTCCGTACTACGCCGAGGCGCTGCGGTACGCCACCGTGGCGGTCGGCAACCTCGCCGAGTGCGAGGTCGCCACCGGAGAACGCGAACCGGAGGCCTGCGCGCGGGCACTGCTGGCGGCCGGAGTGGAGCTGGCCGTGGTCAAGCAGGGACCGGAGGGCGTGCTGGCGGTGCGCCGTGACGGCGCCCGGGCATCGGTCCCGCCGGTGCCGGTGGAGGTCGTCAACGGGCTCGGCGCGGGCGACGCGTTCGGCGGCGCGCTCTGCCACGGGCTGCTGTCCGGCTGGGACCTGACGGCGACCATGCGCTACGCCAACGCGGCCGGCGCGCTGGTCGCCTCCCGCCTCGCCTGCTCGGCCGCGATGCCCACCGGCGCGGAGGTCGACGCCCTCCTCGCCCGCGCCACCGCCGCGGCCGCGCCGTCCCCGCCCTGAGCACGGCCCCCGACACCCCGCCCGCCCGCCGAGGAGGCAGCCGATGACCAGCCCGTACCACCTGCCCGCCGGCCGGGCCGCCCACGGCCCCTACGCCGTGGCCGTCACTCCCGAGTCGGCCGGCTGGGGCCACGCCCACCTGCGCGTGCTGGAGCTGCCCCCCGGCGGTTCGCACGGCTTCGACACCGGCGACAGCGAGTGGATCGTGCTCCCGCTGAGCGGTGGCTGCACGGTGAGCGTGGCCGACGACTTCGGTCACGACGCGTTCCGTCTCACCGGCCGCGACAGCGTGTTCGACGGGGTGAGCGACTTCGCCTACGTGCCGCGCGACGCCCGTACGACCCTCTCGGCACCCGGCGGCGGACGGTTCGCGCTCACCGGCGCCCGCTGCACCCGGCGGCTGCCCGCCCGTCACGGCCCCGCGTCCGGCGTGCCGGTGGAGCTGCGCGGCGCCGGCGCCTGCTCCCGGCAGGTCAACAACTTCGCGGCGGCCGGGGTGTTCGCGTGCGACAAGCTGATCGCGGTCGAGGTGCTCACGCCGGGCGGCAACTGGTCCTCCTTCCCGCCGCACAAGCACGACGAGCACCGCCCGGGCGAGGAGTCGGTGCTGGAGGAGGTCTACTACTTCGAGTTCGCCGCCCACCAGGGCGCTCCGGGCCTCGGCTACCAGCGGGTCACGCCGTCGGGGCGGGGGCGGGGCACGGACGTGCTGGCCGAGGTGCGCGGCGGAGACGTCGTCCTGATCCCGGACGGCTGGCACGGGCCGTCGGTGGCCGTGCCCGGCCACCACATGTACTACCTCAACGTCATGGCGGGTCCCGACCCCGAGCGCGCCTGGCTGATCCGCGACCACCCGGACCACGCCTGGGTCCGCGACACCTGGCCCGCCCAGCCCGTCGACCCCCGGCTGCCCCTGTACACGGCCCCCGCCCGGTGAACTCCCCGACCCCAGAGATCCCAGAGAGGTGCCGACCATGACCGAGCCGAGCGGACCGGACGAGCCGGGCGGGACGGAGGAACCGGGCGGGCCGAGCGGACAGAGCGGACCGGACGAGCCGGGCGCGGCCACGGTCCGGCTGACCGTCGCCCAGGCCCTGGTGCGCTTCCTCGCCGCCCAGCACACCGAGCGCGACGGCGTGCGGCGCCGGCTGATCGCCGGCATGTGGGGCGTCTTCGGGCACGGCAACGTCGCGGGCCTCGGCCAGGCCCTCGTCGACCACGCGGACGTGATGCCGTACCACCAGGGCCGCAACGAGCAGGCGATGGTGCACGCGGCGGTCGGCTACGCCCGGCAGCTCGGCCGGCTCTCCGCCCAGGCGGTCACCACCTCCATCGGACCGGGCGCCACCAACCTGGTCACGGGCGCGGCGCTGGCCACGATCAACCGCCTGCCGGTGCTGCTGCTCCCCGGCGACTACTTCGCCGGCCACGTCGCCGATCCCCTGCTCCAGCAACTGGAACACCCCTCGGCGGCCGACGTCTCGGTCAACGACACGCTGCGGCCGGTCTCCCGCTACTTCGACCGGATCACCCGCCCCGAGGCCCTGATCGCCTCCGCGCTCAACGCGGTGCGGGTGCTGACCGATCCGGCCGAGACCGGCGCGGTCACGCTCGCGCTGCCGCAGGACGTGCAGGCGGAGGCCTTCGACTGGCCGGCCCGGTTCTTCGCCGAGCGGGTGTGGCGGGTACGGCGGCCCGCTCCCGACCCGGCCGAACTCGCCGGGGCCGCCGCCGCGATCCGGCGCGCCGCGCGGCCGCTGATCGTGGCCGGCGGCGGCGTCCGGCACAGCGCGGCCGAGGACGCGCTGAGGGCGCTGGCGGACGCCACCGGCGTCCCGGTCGCCGCCACCCAGGCCGGCAAGGGCGCGCTGCGCCACGATCATCCGGCCGACGTGGGCGGGGTCGGGCACACCGGCACCGCGGTCGCCGACGACCTGGCCCGCACCGCCGACCTGGTCGTGGGCGTCGGCACCCGGTACACCGACTTCACCACGGCCTCCGGCACCCTCTTCCAGAACCCGGACGTCCGCTTCGTCAACCTCAACATCACCGCGTTCGACGCCCACAAGCTGGCGGCGGCGACGCTGGTCTGCGACGCCCGCGCCGGGCTGACCGCGCTGGCCGGGGCGCTGGCCGGGCACCGGGTGCCCGGCACCTACGAGGCCGAGTACCGGGCGGGCAAGGAGCGCTGGGAGCGAGTGGTCGAGGCGGCGTACCGCGCGCCGGACGACAGCGCGGTGCCGACCCAGGCGCAGGTGCTGGGCGCGCTGGACGCGGTGGTCGACGACACGGACGTGGTGATCAACGCGGCCGGCTCCCTCCCCGGCGACCTGCACAAGCTGTGGCGGGCCCGCTCGCCCCGCCAGTACCACGTGGAGTACGGCTACTCCTGCATGGGCTACGAGATCCCCGCCGCGATCGGGGTGCGGCAGGCCGCGCCGGACGCCCCGGTGTGGGCGCTGGTCGGCGACGGGACGTATCTGATGATGCCGACCGAGATCGTCACCGCCGTCCAGGAGGAACTGCCGATCAAGGTGGTGCTGATCCAGAACCACGGGTACGCGTCCATCGGCGGCCTGTCGGAGTCGGTGGGCGCCGAACGGTTCGGCACGGCGTACCGCCGCCGGGCCCCGGACGGCGCGTTCAGCGGTGCGCCGCTGCCGGTGGACCTGGCCGCCAACGCCGCCAGCCTCGGCATGGACGTCCTGCGCGCCAGGACGGTGGCGGAGCTGCGCGCGGCCCTGCGCACGGCGCGCGCCGCCGACCGGCCGACGTGCGTGTACGTCGAGACGGACCCGGCCGGGACCGCGCCGGCGGCCGAGGCGTGGTGGGACGTGCCGGTGGCGGAGGTGGCCGCCCGGCCGGCGGCGGTCCGGGCGCGCGCACGCTATGTCCGTGAGGTCGCGCGGCGGCGGCGTCCGCTGTGAGGGCGGCGCGCCGGGCGGGCGGGCGTCACCCGTGCGGCCCGTGACCCGGGGGCCGCGGGCCGGTTGACAGGGAGGCCGGCCCCGGGTCCCCGTCCACGGGAGACCCGGCCGGGTCCGGGCACCCGCACGGGAGGAGCACGGCATGGACGCCGAGCACGGTTTCGTCAGCAGGCGGCGCTTTTTGGAGGCGTCCGCGGCGGGGGTCGCCGGGGTGTCCCCAGGCGCGGTGCGGGCGCCGGGGGCCGCGGCGGGGCGCTTCCTGACGTTCCGCGAGGCGACCGGCGGCTCGGTCACCGCCCGCGCCGCCGACGATTTCGTGATCGCCGAGGTGCAGGGCGTGCTGTGGCGGGTGCCCCGCGCGGGCGGGGACGCCGTACGGCTCACGGACTGGGACCTGGAGGCGACCCGGCCCGCGCTGTCGCCGGACGGGCGGACCGTGGCCCTGTGCGGGTACCGGGGCGGCGGCTTCCACCTGTGGGCGATGCGGCCGGACGGCGGCGGGCTGCGCCGGCTCAGCGACGGGCCCTGGGACGACCGCGCGGTGGCGTGGTCGCCGGACGGTGCCCGGCTGGCGTTCTCCTCCGAGCGCGGCGGCGACCCGGTGACCGGCGGCTCCTACGCGCTGTGGACCTCGGACCCGGACGGCGGCAGGGCCGAGCGGCTGACCGACGGCGGCCACGAGGACCACGATCCGGCGTGGTTCCCGGACGGGCGGTCCCTGGTGTGCGTGCGCGCCGAACGCACCGCGCACGGCGGTGACGACGGGGGCCGGGCGCTGGTCCGGGTGCCGGTCGCGGGCGGACCGGCGCGGGTGCTGCGGACGGTGTCCGAGGGGCGGCTGCTGTGCCCGGCCGTCTCGCCCGCCGGCCGCGTGGCCTGTCTGCGGCTGACCGGGACGACCGACTCGCCGTCGCTGCCGGCCGCGACGGCGACCCTGATGGTGGACGACCGGGTCGTCGTGGCGGGTGAGGACCTGGCGGCGGCCCCGCCGTGCTGGCTGGACGAGGACCGGCTGCTGTACCTGGCGGACGGCCGCATCCGGGTGCGCACCCTGGGCGCGCACGGTCCCGCGGGCGTGACGGAGATCCCGTTCCGGGCCCGGACGCCGGTGCCCCGGCCGCCGCGCCGGGCCGCGCGGCGCGTCCCCGACCCGGACCCGCCCGCGCCCGTGCGCGGCATCCACCGGCCGGTGCTCTCCCCCGACGGCCGTGAGGCGGCCTTCGTGGCGCTCAACGCCCTGTGGCTGCTGGCCGTCGGGGACGGCGCGCGGGCGGCCGTTCCGCGCCCTCTGGTGCGGGCCGCCGACGTGCACTGCCTCCAGATGCCGGCCTGGGCCCCGGACGGGCGCAGCCTGCTGTACTGCACCGACCGCGACGGGCTGATGGCGGTACGCAGGGTGCGGACGGCCGACGCGCACGACGAGCCGGTCACCCGTGGCGGGCGGCTGTATCCGGCGCCGTCGCCGGACGGTGCGCTGCTGGCCTGCCAGGACGTCGCCGGGAACCTGCTGGTGCGCGACCTCGCCACCGGAGCGGAGCGGGTGGTGGCCCGCCCGCTGGCCGCCGACGGTCCGCCCGGCGCCCCCACCTGGTCGGCCGACGGCCGCCACCTCGCCTTCTGCGACCGCAACCGGCTCAACCACCGCTTCCGCGAGGGCTACCACCTGATCCGGGTCGTCGACGTGCGCACCGGGGCCGAGCGGCGCCGGCTGCCCGCCGGGCACCAGTCGCTGTCCGACCGGTACGCCGCCGGACCGGTGTGGTCGCCCGACGGCCGCTGGATGGCGTTCGTCGCCGAGTCCGTGCTGTGGCTGCTGCCGGTGGCCGCCGACGGCACGCCCACCGGCCCGGCCCGCCGGCTCACCGACGAACCGGCCGACCACCCGAGCTGGGCGGGCGACGCGCGCACCCTGCTGTACCTGTCCTGCGGAGAGCTTCGGCTGCTCTCCCTGGACGCCGCGCACTCCCCCGTGCGCGGGCGCGCGCTCCCGCTCGCGCTGACCGCCCGCCGCGCCGCGCCCGGAGCCCGGGAGCCGCTGCGCGTCCACGCCGGCCTGCTGTGGGACGGCGCCGGCGGCGAGCCGCGCCAGGACATGGACGTCCTGATCCGGGACGGGCGGATCAGCGCCGTGGAGCCGCACCGCGCCCGCCGGCCCGGCCACCGCACCCTGGACGCCTCCGCACGCACCGTCCTGCCCGGCCTGTTCGACAGCCACACCCACCCCTACACCGCCACCTACGGCGCCCGGCAGAGCCTGTCGTACCTCGCCTGGGGCATCACCACCACCGCGTGCCTGGGCGGCCCGCTGTACGAGGCGGTCCGGCTGCGCGAGTCGGCCGCCTCCGGAGACGGTCTGGGACCCCGGTCGCTGGCGTGCGCCGAACTGATCGACGGCGCCCGCACGGCGTACGCCATGGGCCGCGCGCACCGCACCGAGGCGGGGGTGCGGGCCACGCTGCGGCGGGCCGCGGCGCTGGACGTGGACTTCGTGAAGACCTACGTCCGCGCGCCGGGCCGCACGATGGCGCTGGCGGCGCGGACCGCGCACGAACTGGGCGTGCCGTGCGGCAGCCACCTGTGCTCGCCGGGCCGGGCGGCCGGCCAGGACCTGACCACTCATCTCCAGGCCACCCAGCGGCTGCCGTACGGCCACGCCACCACGCCGCTGGGCCATGTCCGCCAGGATCTGGTCGAGTTGTACGCCGACGGCGCCTTCGCGATGGTCGTCACGCCGTTCACGGCGCAGTGCCTGCTCGGCGCGGACCCGGCTCTCGCCGACGATCCTCGGGTGCGCGATCTCATGCCGCCCTGGGACGCGGCGGTCGTCCGCGAGCGCGCGGCGACGGCGCCCACCGCGCGCCAACTGGCCGATCTGGCCACCGAGATGGCCGCCTACCGGCAGCTGGCCGCGCACGGCGCCGTCCTCGCCCTGGGCACCGACGCGCCGCTGGTGCCCGTGGGCCTCTCGCTCCACCTGGCCCTGCGCGCCCTGCACGGGGCCGGTTTCACCGCCGCCGAGGCGCTGCGCAGCGCGACCTCGGTCCCGGCCCGCCTGTTCGGCCTCGACCGGGACCTCGGCACGGTGGAACCCGGCAAGGTCGCGGATCTGACGGTGGTCGACGGCGATCCGTTCGAGGACTTCGGCACGCTCGTCGACACACCTCTGGTGCTGCGCGACGGCGTCCCGCACGAGCGGGCGCGGCTCACCGCCCTCGGCGCGGTGACCGATCCCGCGCCGGACGCCGCCGGCTGGCTGGAGGTCGGCCGCCGCTTCGAGCACGGCTCCTGCTGCGGGCCGGGCGGCCGGTAGGCCGCCGCGCTAACGCGCGGCCCCGGTAGCGGTCCGGGCGGCGGCGGGGCCGACGGGGGTGTCGCCGCGCAGGGTGATGCGGTGCATCACGCGGTGCTGGTCGCCGTAGTCGCGGTTGGCGTAGTGGGCCGTGCCGCGGTTGTCCCACAGGGCGACGTCGCCGGACCGCCAGCGGTGGCGCACCACGTGTTCGGGCTTGGTGAGGTGGGCGTAGAGGATGTCCAGCAGGCCCCGGCTCTCGTGCTCGGAGACGCCGACGATGTGCGAGGTGAAGCCCGGGTTGACGAACAGGCCCTTGCGGCCGCTCTCGGGGTGCACCCGCACCACCGGGTGCTCCACCGGCCGCAGTTCGGTGAACACCTCGCCCTCCCAGAGGTTGCCCCGGCCCTTGCGGCGCTGGGCCAGGTAGTAGCCGAACTCGCGGCTGCCGTCGTGGACGGCGGTGAGCGTGTCGATGTGTGCCCGCAGGCCCGGGGACAGCGACTCGTAGGCGAGCTGGCTGTCGGCCCAGTTGGTGTCGCCGCCGGCGGGCGGCAGCAGCACGGCCCGCAGGACGGAGATCGCGGGCGGCCGCTCGACGAAGGTCACGTCGGTGTGCCACACGTCGGCGAACCCGTTGTCCTGGCTGTCCAGGGAGTACACCTCGGGCGCCACGTCACCGGAGTCGTGGACCGGGTGTCCGACGGTCACCTCGCCCAGGCGGCGGCCGAACTCGATCTGCGCGGCGTCGTCCAGGCCGTCCTGGCCGCGGACGAACAGCACCTTGTACCGCACGAGCGCCTCGCGCAGCGCGAGGATCCCGTCGTCGTCGAGGCGGCCGAGGTCGACGCCGTGGATCTCGGCGCCGAAGCTCGGGCCGAGCGGGGTGACCGGCAGCTGCCGCGACGCGGGCGCCCCGGTCGTTTCGGGCCGGTCGCTGACGATGCTCATGTGGGGGTCCCTTCCTCTCTTCGGTTTCTTGCGCGGGACTCTTCGGTTGCTTGCGCGGGCCGCGGTGTTCAGGCGGCCGCCGCGGTCTTCACCGCGTGCGCGACTCGTGTCCGCAGCTCGGCGAACTCCCGCGAGCCGCGCAGTTCCTCGGCGTCGACGTCACCGCGCGGCAGGTCGATCGGCAGGTCCAGGGCCACGGTTCCGGGGCCCTTGGTCAGCACGACGATGCGGGAGCCTAGGAACACCGCCTCCTCGGCCGAGTGGGTCACGAACACGGTGGTGCTGCCGGTCTGCGCGGCCACCCGGCGCACGTCCTCCTGGAGCCGTTCCCGGGTCAGCGCGTCCAGCGCCGCGAACGGCTCGTCCAGCAGGAGCAGCGGATTCTCGGCGGCCAGGGCCCGGGCGATGGCGACGCGCTGCTGCTGGCCGCCGGAGATCTCCCAGACGCGCCGCTCCTCGGTGCCCTCCAGGCCGACCCGGGCCAGCAGCCGCGCCCGGTGCTCGGGCCGGTGGGCGCGCTCGACCCCGGCGTAGCGCAGCGCCAGGTCGAGGTTGCCGCGCACGGTCCGCCAGGGGAACAGCCGCGGGCTCTGGAAGACGACGCCGGCTGTGGCGCCGGGCCGAGGTGCGGCGCCCGAGACCCGTACGGCGCCCTGGGTGGGCCGTTCGAAGCCGGCGATCAGGCGCAGCAGTGTGCTCTTGCCGCAGCCGGAGGCGCCCACCAGGACCAGGAACTCGCCGGCGGGCACGGTCAGGTCGACGGGTCCCACGGCGGTGACGGTCTCGCCGCCCCGGCTGTAGCGGTGGACGACGTTCTCCAGCCGGACGGCGCCGTCGGCTCCGGTCGGCGTACTCGCGGCGGCCGTCGTCGTCTCACTTGAGGACATCGGGCAGCCCCTTCAGGTAGAAGCCCTTGCGGACGGCGTCGGCGGAGGGCGCGGCGTCGATCTGCTTCTGCTCGGCCAGGAACGCGGCGGTGTCGGCGACGTAGCCCTGGAGCTTGCCGGGCCTGCCGTCGGCGCCGAGCCAGTCGGCGGAGGTGACCTGCTCGGGGGTGAGGAACACACCCTGGGAGAGCTGGGCCCTGGCGTCCGCCGCGCTGATGCCGAGTTCGGCGGAGACGGCCTTCACGGACCCGTCGGGGTCGGACTTGAGGATGCGCAGCGCCTCGGCCTCGGCCTTGCGCCAGGCGTCGATCGCCGCCGGGTCCTTGGCGATCAGGTCGTCGGAGACCACGGCGAGGTCCAGGGTCGGCTTGCCCGCGGCGCCGATCCGCTTGCTGCTGGTGAGCTGGGTGCCGGTCTTGCGCAGTTCGTCGAGGGTGGGCAGCCAGACGTAGGCGGCGTCGATGTCGCCGCGCTGCCAGGCGGCGAGGATCGCCTGCGGCTGGAGGTCGACGAGCTTGACGTCGGACGCCTTGAGGCCGGCCGTCTCCAGCGCCGCGAGCAGGCTGTAGTGGGAGGTGGAGGCGAAGGGGGTGGCGACGGTCCTGCCCTTGAGTCCGGCGACCGTGCTTACGCCGCTGCCCTTGCGGGCGACGAGTGCCTCGTTGTCACCGGCCACGTCGAGGATCCAGGCGACCTTGTAGGGGATCGGCGAGGAGCCGGACAGGCCGCGGGCGAACGGGCTGGACCCGAGGGCGGCTATGTCGAGGGACTTGCCGAGGAAGGCCTGGTTGACGCCGGCCCCGGAGTCGAACTTGATCCAGGTGATCTTGTAGTCGGGCAGGGCCTTCTCCAGCAGTCTCCTGTTCTTGACGATCAGGTCGCCGCTCGGGAAGGCGAAGTAGCCGATGCGCAGGCGCTTGGCGCCGCCGGAAGCCCCGTCGCCGTCCGACGAGCAGCCGGCGACGGCCGCGGAGGCGACGGCGAGCGCGCCGGCGAGCAGCAGTCGGCGGGAGGGGCCTTGGGGGACGCGGGGCATGGCGGGACCGTTTCTGTGCAGGGGGCGGGAGGAGAGCGGGCGTTGCCGGGGAGCGGAGGAGCGGTCAGACACGGCCGCGCCAGGGGACGACGGCGCGTTCCAGGCGCAGCAGCAGGCCGTCGATGACCAGTCCGGAGACGCCGATGGCGATGATGCCGACGAGGACGACGGGGGTGTTGTTGTAGTTGGCGGCGTCCTTGACCATGCCGCCGATGCCGGGCAGTCCGTTGACCAGCTCGGCGGCGACGAGGGAGGAGTAGGCGACGCCGACGGCGAGGCGGACGCCGGTGAGCGTCTCGGGCAGCGCGGAGGGGACGACGACGTCCTTGACTACGTCCCAGCGCGACGCCCCGAGAGCGCGGGCCGCCTCGACCAGGCTGCTCGGCACGGCGGCCACGGCGGTCGTGGTGGACACCGCCACCGGCGGGAAGGCGGCCACCGCCAGCAGGGTGATCTTCGGTTCCTCGTTGATGCCCAGCCAGATGATGAGGAGGGAGAAGTACGCCAGCGGCGGCAGCGTCCGCAGGAAGGTGATCCAGGGTTCGAACAGCGAGCGGAGCCAGCCGACGGTGCCCATGAGCAGGCCGAAGACCACTCCGGCGGCGATGCCGATGCCGGCGCCGAACGCGATGCGGCGCAGGCTGATGCCGAGGTGTTCGACGAGGTAGGTGCCGTTGTAGCCGCGTACGCCGTCGTGCGTGGTGGACACGTCGACGAAGGCGTCCCACACCTTGGCCGGCGGCGGGACCAGGGTCTGGCTCCACGTCCCGCTCGCGGCGAGCAGCTGCCATCCGGCGAGGAACAGCAGGAGCGAGCCGAACGGCAGGGCGGCGCGGCGTGCCCGGGACAGGGCGCGCCGCCGGCGCGGCGCCGGGACCTTGCCGGCGCCGGCCTCGGGTGGACGGGTTGCCGGGGACGCCGAAGACGCCGTGGACGTCGAGGTCATGGAGGGGCCTCCAGGGGACGCCGGGGCATGCGGAGCCGCTGCCGGCCGACGTGGGCGGACAGCCCTGGGCGCGGGGGGCTTCGGGGCGCCAGGGCTTCGAGGGGAGAAGGAGCGGCCCCGGCACGGAGGGCGGGGTCAGCGCGTCACCGGCGCGGGCTGGACCGCCGGCCGGTGGTGAGGAGCGTCAGGGACGCGGGTTCAGCGACAACACGGAGCCGCGCGTCGGCACAGGTCGATGACCAGGCGTCGCACCAAGGGCTCGTGATTCATGGGGCCCATTTCTACCGCAGCCGCGGCGCCGCACCAAGAGCCGTCCCACGTTGTGGACGACGTATGAGACGCGGGGGCGTACCCCGCGCCGGGCGCGCCGGGCTCGCCCCGGGGCCCGCCTCGCTGATCTGGCCCTTCTCCCCGCCCGGCTCCCGGGTGGCGGTCCCCCACGTGTCTCACACTCCGAACCGGGCGGCTCCGTTTGCCGTCTCGCACGGGCCTGCGCGTCAGGCGGTGCGCGACGCGCGCGCTCCCGTCGGCGCGCCGTCGCGCCGCCGTCCGGCTCCCCCGCCCCGGGCGGTCAGCGGCCGCCGCGCAGGGCGCGGCCCAGCGTCTGAAGTGCCCGGTCCCGGGCGGGCACCTCGGGCAGGGCGCGGAAGGCGCACTCCAGGAGGAGGGTGGCCACGGTGAGTTCCAGCTGAAGGCTCGACAGCCTCGGTGCCCCGCCCGCCCGGTGGGCGCCGGCGGCCGCCACGGCGAGCAGGGTGCGGGCCCAGTCGACGAGCACCGCCGTCATCTGCCGTCCGTCGGGGCGCCCGGCTGCGGCGAGGGTCGCGGGCAGGGCGTCGGCCAGCCGGGCGAGGATCTCCTCGCGGTGGTCGCGCAGCAGGGCCGCGTGCGCGGCGGGCAGCGGCTCACGCCGTCCGGGCTGCCCTGGCAGTCCGGGCGCTCGCGGCCCGGCGGCGGCCCAGGGCGGGCTCACCCGGCTGAGGCCCTCCTGAAGGGCCGCCGCGAAGGTACGGCCCACCACTTCCATGACGTCCTCGGGTACGGCGGCCGGTACGGCGGTCTTTGTCACCGTGACTCCTCGATCGTATTCGGAGGCGGCCGGACCACTCCTCAATTGGTCTTTCGCATATGGCGTTCCGGCCAATTCCGGAAAGAAGCTAGCTCTGCCGTCTCCCCTTCGGACCATGACCCGGTAATTGGCGGCTCCCCGCGGTGATCCCGCAGTTCGCGCGCGTGCGAGTACCTCGTCCAACACACTCGCACCAGAGGCGAGTTGGCCGAATCTTTACCCTCGGGGGCGGTCATGACAGTGAGATGAACGACTTTTGGCGACCCATCGGTAGGGACGTTATCTGGGCTAATGTGGCCCCATGCGATTCGGGGTGCTCGGCCCGCTCGAAGTGCGGACCGCTACGGGGCGGACGGTTCGGGTTCCCGAGATCAAGGTCCGCGCCCTGCTGGCGAGTCTGCTCGCCCACCACGGCGAGGTGGTGCCCACGGTCCGCCTCATCGAGGCGCTGTGGGGCGGCACGCCCCCCGCCAACCCCACGGCCTCGCTCCAGGCGAAGGTCTCCCAGCTGCGACGGGCCCTGGAGGACGCCGAGGAGGGCGCCCGGCACCTGGTGATCCACCGCGCGCCGGGCTACACGCTGCGGGCCCCCGAGGACGCGGTCGACGTACGGCGCTTCCGGACCCTGGTGGCCCGCTCGCGCACGCGGGGCGACTCCCGCGCACGGGCGGCGGTCCTCGCCGACGCGCTGGCCCTGTGGCGCGGTCCCGCGTTCGCCGACTTCGCGGACGAGCCCTTCGTGAGCCCGGCCATCGCCCGTCTGGAGGAAGAACGGCTGGCCGCGGTCGAGGAGCACTTCGACGCCCGCCTCGAACTCGGCGAGCACAGTCTGCTGGTGGGCGAACTGGCGGCCCTGGTGGCGGCCCACCCGCTGCGCGAGCGGCTGCGCATGGCGCAGATGCGGGCGCTGCACCTGGCCGGCCGGTCCTCGGAGGCGCTGGACAGCTACGCCGATCTGCGCCGCCACCTCGACGAGGAACTGGGCCTGGTGCCCGGCGAGGCCGCGAAGGTGCTGCACCAGGCCATCCTGCGGCAGGACCCCACGCTGCGGCAGCGGCCCGCGCCCGTCGCCGTCGCGGCCGCGCCGCGCGCCCGCACCGATCTGCCGGACTTCCCCAACGCGCTCGTCGGCCGGGAGGCGGCGCTGGAGGAGGGGCGGCGGCTGCTGGCGCGCAGCCGCCTCGTCACCTTCGTCGGGCCCGGCGGCGTCGGCAAGACCCGGCTCGCGGTGGCCGTGGCCGCGCGGGCGGGCGCCGACTTCCCCGACGGCGTGCGGCTGGTGGAACTGGCGGGGCTGCAACGCCGCGCCCACGCGGTCCAGCACTGGTGCCTGGCCCAGCAGGTGCTGACCGCGCTCGGCATCCGCGAGGACGTCGAGCAGAGCGGGGCGCGGGCCGGGGAGAGCGTCTGCGGACCGGAGCTGCAACTGCTCCAGTTCGCCGCCTCCCGCCGGCTGCTGCTCGTCCTGGACAACTGCGAGCACCTGCTCGACGAGGTCGCCGCGCTGGTGCGGACGCTGCTGGAGCGCGCCCCCGGCGTCACCGTGCTCGCCACCAGCCGCGAGCCGGTGCGCCTCCAGGGCGAGACGGTGTGGCCCGTGCCGCCGCTGGACCTGCCCCGCTCGACGCAGCCGGACGCGCTCGAACGCGCCAGCGCGGCACGGCTGTTCGTGGAGCGCGCCCGCTCCGCCGACCCCTCCTTCGTGCTCGACGCCGGCACCGCCCCGGCGGTCGCGGCCGTCTGCCGCCGTCTGGACGGCATTCCGCTGGCGCTGGAGCTGGCCGCCACCCGGGTGCGGGCGCTGGGCGTGCACGAACTGCTCGCCCGGCTCGACGACCGCTTCCGCGTCCTCAACTCCGGCTACCGGGGCGCCCCGCACCGGCAGCAGACGCTCCAGGCGACGATCGAGTGGAGCTGGGGCCTGCTCACGCCCCCGGAGCAGACCGTGCTGCGGCGGCTGGCCGTGCACGCCGAGGGCTGCACGCTGGCCGCCGCCGAGGAGGTGTGCGCCGGCGGCGAGATCACGGCCGAGGAGGTCGTCGACATCCTGGCCCGGCTGGTGGACCGGTCCCTGGTGACCCGCGGCGACGGCCCGGCCGGCGCCCGCTACCGGCTGCTGGAGTCGGTGGCGGCGTACGCGCAGGCCCGGCTCGCGGAGGCCGGGGAGAGCGCCGAGGTCGCACGGCGGCACGCCGTCCACTACACGGAGCTGGCCGAGCGGGCCCGGCCGCATCTGCACGGGCCCGAGCAGCACCGCTGGCTGCTGCGGCTGTCGGCGGAGACCGCCAACTTCCGACGCGCCGCCCGGGAGGCGGCCGCCTGCCCGGCCGGCGAGCTGGCCCTGCGGCTGGTGAACGCGCTGGCCTGGTTCTGGATTCTGATGGGCCGGCTCACCGAGGCCCGGCGCTCCCTGGCCGCCGCCCTGGAGGCGGCCCCGTCTCCGCCCGACGACCCGGCCGGGGCCGAGGCCGCCACCTGGTGCGAGGGCATCGGACTGCTCCTCGGCGAGGTGGAACCGGAGGACGAGTGCCGGACGGCGTGGGAGGCGACGGGTCCGGCGCGGAGCACCGGCCTGGCGCGCGCCCGGTGGTTCGTCGGGTACGCCTTGTGGGACGTGGGCGCCCTGTCCGCCGCGGAGGGCCGGCTCAACGAGGTGCTCGCCGACTTCCGGGCGCTGCGCGACGCCTGGGGGGTGGCCGCCGCGCTGAGCAGCCGGGCCGCCCTGGCGATGGCCCGGGGCAGCCTGGACGCGCTGCACGACGACGCGCTGGAGGCCCGTACCCGCTTCACCGGTCTGGGGGACGCGTGGGGCCAGCTGAAGGCGGCGCAGGCGCTGGCCGTGCACGCCGAGATCACCGCCGCGTACGAGGAGGCGGCGCAGCTGCACCGCGAGGGGCTGCGCAGCGCCGAGTCGCTGGAGCTGTGGTCGGAGGTGTCCCGCCAGCTGTCGGGCCTCGGCCGGATCGCGCTGCTGTCCGGGCGCTACGACGAGGCGGACGAGTTCCACCGGCGGGCGCTGCGGCTCGCGGCCGAGCAGGGCAACCGGCCGGCCGAGCAGATGGCCGAGCTGGGTCTCGCGCTCGGCGCCCGCCGCCGGGGCGACCTGACGGCGGCCGGGGAGCACCTGCGCCCGTGGCTGGCGTGGAACCGCACTCGCGGGGCGAGCAACGGCCTGGCGCTGGTCCTGGCCGAGCTGGGCTTCTGCGCGGAGCTGCGCGGGGACGTGGCGGACTGTCTGGGGCGGCACCGGGACGGGCTGGCCGCCGCCGTCGCGTCCGAGGACCCGCGCGCGGTCGCGCTGGCCCTGGAGGGGCTGGCCGGCGGCCACGCGCTGGCGGGCGGCGCGGAGCGGGCGGCCCGGCTGCTCGGCACCGCCGACGCGACCCGGACCCGCTCGGGCGCGCCGCTGCCGGCTGCGGAGCGCGCCGACGTGGAGCGGATCGCGGAGCGGGCGCGCGACGTCCTGGGACCTCAGGCGTACGCCGCCGCGTTCGGCGCCGGCTGGGAGATGGACCATCTCGCCGCGGCCGAGGCGGAGTTGCGGGCGGCGCGGTCACCGGCCGACGCGCGGCCGATCAACGCCGATGCCGATATCGACGCTGGTGCCGATGCCGATGCCGATGCCGATATCGATGCCGATGCCGACGTCGATGCCGGCGTTTCCGCGGCCGCGGCCGCGGTGCGGACCGCCGGGCGGAAGCAGCCGCGCCGCCTGCCCCGGTCGGCGTGACCTGTGGCCGGGGCGGCGGGGCCGGGTCCGCACACTCCCCCGGGGCGGGTCGGGACTCCCCCGGTCGGTCGTGTCGGCTCAGCCTCGGGACGCGTCGGTCCAGATGCGGCTGCTCAGGTCCGAGCCGCGCAGCACTTGGACCCGCCACGGCTCGATCTTGATGACGTGGTACTCCGGGTCGCCGGGGCCGAGTCGCCAGAAGTTGCGCGGGTTGTATCCGACACCGTGCGGACTCCCCTTGGCGTACAGGTCCCAGGCGTACTTCTTGGTCTCCTCGTCGTCCACCCAGGAGGAGACGCTGTCGACGAAGACCGCGTTCTGCCGCGGGTTCCAGTACGCGTACGTGGTGTGCGGGTTGTTCGCCAGGTGTGCCGCCTTGACCGGGGTCTTGTACGCCGCGATCCAGCCGACCGGGCGGCCGTCCACCGTCTCCCAGACGGGCAGCAGCACACGTGCGCGCGGCCGCCCGTTCTTGTCGACGGTGATCATCGTGCAGTACACGATGTCCTGGATATAGCTCACGAAGGCACTCTCGATATCCGAGAACGCAGCCACCTTCACAGCACCCATCGCGGCACCTCAAAAGAAGAGTCGAAAAAGAAGGACACGGGTCATGTGCCACCGGTCGGTCCCAGCGTGCCGCACACCGTTCCCACGGGGAAGAAGGCACTTTCAAGTCACCGACTCACCGCCGGGGAACCCGGCGGTTCCCGGAATAACCCCGGAACGCGGGAATCAGGTGTTCCACACTCCGCTCGCGGCGGCTTCCCGGACGAAATCCGTGAAGTCCCGCGGCGGGCGGCCCAGAACGCGTTCGACGGTGTCCGTGGGCGTGGAGTGGAGGTTTTCCCGGATCTGTCCGACGAGATCGGCGACGAAGGCCGCGTAGTCGGCGGGGACGTCGTAGGAGACGAGTTCCGCCACGTAGTCGTCGTGGGCGACGGGGACGTAGCGCACCGTCCGTCCGGACGCCCGGGAGATCTCCTCGGCGGCCTCGGCGAGGGTCAGGGCGCGGGCGCCGCTCAGGTCGTACACGCGGCCCTGGTGCCCGTCCTCCAGCAGGGCGGTGGCGGCCACCTCGGCGACGTCCGCCACGTCCACGAACGGCTCGCGGCCGTCGCCCGCGGGCAGCCGCAGCTCACCGGCGCGGACGGAGTCCAGCAGCACGCCCTCGTCGAAGTTCTGGCAGAACCAGTTGGGTCGCAGCACCGTCCACTCGGCCCCCGAGTCGCGCACGCCGCGCTCGCCCGCGCCGAGGTCCTTGCCGCCGACCAGGCCGGTGGTACGGGCCTGGAGCAGGACCAGGCGGCGCACGCCGCTGTCCGCGGCGAGCTTGGCCAGGGCGGCGATCTCGGCCGCCGCGTCCCAGGCGCCGGGCTGGTCCTGGCGGTCCACGAGGTAGGCCGCGCGGACGCCGGTCAGGGCCGGCTCCCAGGTGCGGTCGTCGTTCCAGTCGAACCGGACCTCGGCGGACCGCCCGGCGGGGCGCACCGTCGCACCGCGTGCGCGCAGGGCCTCAACGACCCGGCGTCCGGTCTTGCCGGTACTGCCCAGGACCAGGATGTCTGACTGCGTCATGGCTTCGTCTCCCGTGCTGGAGGGGAATCCCGTGCTGGAGGGGAAGGTGAAGGCGCCGAACGGGGCGCGGGGTGGCGGCTCGCCTGATACGGGGCGTACGGGGCGGTGGCACGCGTCGCGTACGGACGCGGCGGCCCCAGGCCGGGGGCGACGTCCGCTTTCGGGTGCCGCTAAGGGCCTTCGGGGGCGGGCCGAGGGGGCCTCGTGGTGGTGGCTCGGTCGCCGGAGGAGAGGCGCGGAGTCGCGGCCGGTGGCGGGGCCGGCCGGCGCACTCGCTGGCGGCGTCGGCGTCAGGGGCCGCTGTGAGTGCCGCAGACGGCAGCGGGGCACGGCCCGCGCGGGCCGCGCCGGCACCAGGCCCCCAGGAGGTCGTGTCAGGGCAGGGGGCCGCGACACGGCGGCGCCTGGGGCGCCGGGACACCGCGGCACCCGCCTCCGGCACCGGCACCGGCGCCGGAGGCCGAGGCGGGCGCCGGTGCCCTGGTCAGGGATGGTTCACGCGGGCGCCGGTCACAGGAACGGCGTGTCCGGGGCGAGGCCCAGCAGGGCGCGGCCGTGGACCTCCTGGTTGGTGTGGAAGGCGAACAGCGCGTGCAGCGACAGCCCGCGCAGGTCGCGGTGGAAGCGCTGGAACGGAACGTCCCGCAGGATCACCGACGCGCCGCTGGCCTCGAACAGCTCGTCGACGGCCTCCTTGGCGAGCTGGATCGCGTACGCCGCCTGCCCGCGCACCGCGGCCCGCTCCGCGACGGACGGCAGCGTGCCCGCGTCGGCGTGCTCCTGGAGCGAGCGCAGCCACGTCTCCTGGAGCGCCTCGGCCGCGGCGATCTTGTTCGCGGCGGTGGCGACCTGGATCTGGGTCAGCGGCGACTGGCTCTGGTCGGTCCAGGAGGTGTAGGTGATGCCGCGTCCCGGCAGCCGCTCAAGGAACAGGTCGAAGGCGCCGCGGGCGATGCCGAGGTAGGCGGCGGCGCCCTGCGCCATGAAGAACGGGATGAAGGGGTAATTGCGGCCCGTGGCCCCCGTGTTGGACCGGTCGCCGGTGGTGCCGGCGAGCACCTCGGGCAGCAGGACCACCCGGTGCGCGGGCACCTTGACGCCGTTCGCGGTGACCGTGGAGCTGCCGGTGCCCGCCGCGGCGGAGGCGTGCCAGTCGTCGGCGATCTCCAGCTCCGCGAAGGGCACCAGCGCGGCGTACGGCACGGGCGTGCCGTCCGGGGCGGTCAGCAGCGCGGCGAGCAGCGCCCAGCCGGCGCCGCGCGAGCCGGAGATCCACTTCCAGCTGCCGCTGAGGGAGTAACCGCCGTCCACCGCGGTGAGGGCGCCGCTGGGGGTGAAGCCGGTGGAGACCCGTACGGCGCCGTCGGCGTACACCTCCTTCTGCGCCTCGTCCGGGAACAGGCTCGGCACCCAGGAGCTGGACACCCAGATCATCGCCACCCAGCCGGTGGCGGTGTCGGCGCGGGCGATCTCGCTCAGGATGCGCACCTGGTCGGCGACCGGGGCCTCCAGACCACCGAAGCGGCTCGGCACATTGAGGCGGAAAACACCGGCCTTTTCGAGGAGTTCGATGTTCTCATCGGGAATCCAGCGACGCTCCTCCGCCTTCGGCCCGGATTCACGGAACCGGCCGGCCTGTGCTTTCACCTCGTCGAGCACCGCGGCGATCGCACCGTCGTTCGTGGTCATTCTGCCTCCTCGGCGGTTTGCTTCCGGTCCTGTTCCGGCCGTGTTCCAACGCGGCGGACGCGGAACGGATCGGGCAGGGCTGGTGTGCGGAATTCAGTCTGGCGACGGGCGCTCTTACGCCGGTAACCCGAAAGTCTCCGCACCGGTCCGCCGTTCCCCGCCGGGTGTGCGCGCGGTCAGCGGCCGGTAAGTCGCCCGCACACCCGGCGCGGGGCACACGTGTGCGCGGAGCGCGCACACGTGAAGGCCCGGACGGCGTGTGCGCCGTCCGGGCCGCCGCACCGGGGTGCGGGAAAGGGGATCGCCCCAGGCCCGGGGGAACGAAAACCTGGGACGAGTCTCGGGGACCCGGCGGGCCGGGTCCGGCGGGCGGCCCGGGGTCGCCGGGCCGGCGGATCAGCGCGTGGTCTCCACCGACTCCAGCAGCGGGCCACTGGCCAGGGCCGGGTCCTCGGCGCCGATGCCCGAGCGGCTGCGCAGGCCGAAGGCGCTGACGAGGACGGCGGCCGCCGCGGCGACGAGCGGGACGACGAGCGCGGCGCGGTAGCCGTCCAGCATGGCCTGCGCTCCGGTGCCGTCGGTCGCCGCGGTGATGGCCGCGGAGGCCGAGGACAGGCCGAGCGCGGCGCCGAACTGGAAGCAGGTGTACAGCAGACCGCCGGCCACGCCCTGCTCCTCCTCCTCGATGCCCTCGGTGGCGACGATGGTCAGCGGGCCGTAGGCCAGCGAGAAGGACAGGCCGAGCACGATCAGGCTCGGGAACATCATCAGGTACGTCCAGTCCAGGCCCAGGGGCAGCATGAGGGCGTAGGACAGCACGGCCAGCAGCAGACCGCCGAAGATGACCCGGGCGTTGCCGAACTTGTTCACCAGCTTGGGGGTGAGCGTCGGCGACAGGATCGCGTCGATGCCGATGACGATCATCGCGAAGCTGGTCTCCAGGGTCGACCAGCCGCGCAACTCCTGGAGGTAGAGCACGACGACGAACTGGAAGCCGAAGAACCCGGCGGCGAACAGCAGTCCGGCGAGGTTGGCGCGGACCAGGCTGCCGGCCCGCAGCAGGCCGAGCCGGACCAGCGGGGCGGACGCCTTGCGCTCGATCAGCGTGAAGGCGAGGAAGAGCACCAGGCTGGCGGCGACGGTGAGCACGGTCTGCACGGCCGGCACGTGGGTGGCGCGCTCGACGGAGAGGACCAGCAGCAGGATCGCGGCGGTGACGCTGAACGCGCCGGCCACGTCCATGCTCTGACCGCTGCGGTCGGGCTTGGCGGACTTGGGGATCAGGGCGGCGCCGGTGGCCAGGATGAGGAAGGAGAGGATCACCGGGGCGAAGAACACCCAGCGCCAGTCGACCGAGGCGAGCAGACCGCCGATCACCAGGCCGATGGAGAAGCCGCCGGCCGCGGTGCCCGAGTACACGAGCAGGGCCTTGTTGCGCTGCGGGCCCTCCGCGAAGCTGGTGGTGATGATCGACAGGCCGGCCGGCGTCATGAACGCGGCCGACACACCGGTGACGAACCGGGCGACGATCAGCATCCAGCCCTCGGTGGCGAGACCGCCGAGCCCGGAGAACAGCAGGAACACGGTCAGCCAGGCCAGGAACATCTGCCGGCGCCCGAAGAGGTCGGCGGCACGACCGCCGAGCAGCATGAAGCCGCCGTAGCCGAGGACGTAGGCGCTCATCACCCACTGGAGCATGCCGGTGGACAGGTCCAGGTCGGCGCGGATCGACGGCAGGGCGACGTTGAGCATGGCGACGTCGACGCCCTCCAGGAAGATCGCACCACACAGCACGAACAGCACGCCCCAAGCGCGCCCGCTCATGCGATCAGTGCCGCTGTCCGGAGAGGATTGCAGTGCGGACACGGAATTGACTCCTTGCTGAGGAAAAAATGGGTGGCGGAATCGGGGCGACCGCTGAAGTCGCCGACTCGCAGGCGAAACGTTCGCGAGGAGTCGTAGGCGGTTCCCACTTGTAACCACAGGCATCATCGGGCAGGCTCGATGACTATGGAAGAAGGCACTTTGAAGTCACCGACTCACTGCACGGGTACCGACGATTACGAGGTGATGCAGTGGGACACCCGTCAGGGCTGTGAGGTGCGGCAGATCCTGGACCGGGTGGCGGACAAGTGGTCCCTGCTGGTGATAGCGCTGCTGGACCGCCGGGTGCTGCGCTTCAGCGAGCTGCGCCGGCTGATCGAGGGCATCAGCCAGCGCATGCTGACCGTCACGCTGCGCCAGCTGGAACGCGATGGCCTGGTCAAACGCACGGTGCACCCGGTGGTGCCGCCGCGGGTGGAGTACGAGTTGACGCCGCTGGGGGCGACGCTGCACGACACGATCCGCAGCCTCGTCATCTGGACCGAGGAGCACCAGAGCGAGATCGCCACGGCCCGCGCCGACTACGACCGGCGGGCCGCGGACCAGGCCGAGCCGGCGTGAGGCGCCGGGCGTTCGAGGGGGATTTACGCGCCGTTTCCCGCACCGTTTCCCCCTTGGACCGCCCGGGGTCCGGACACGCGGTGATCGCATCCATTGCCTCCTTTTTCCGGCCGGGACCGGCGGCGATTCCCGTGCGGTTCCCCAGCGATTACCGGCCGATTACCGGCGAGTGACCGTGCGATTCCCGCCGGTCGCCCGCTGAATTACCGCGCACCGCTCCGGAAATCCTTTTCACCGCAGGCGCTCGCGCGAGTGCACACCGGTCTGAAAGCGCGGGACCGGGTCCTGCCGGGGCTCGACCCGGGCACGGATGTCCTCCGGCCGGGACGCGGGCCGCCGTCTCCCGGGAGGCGGCGGCCCGCGAGGGGATCAGGGGGCCGGCGGGAAGTGGCCTTCCTGGACGAAGAACCCGACGTATCTGCCGAAGAGTTCCTCGGTCAGCGGCGGGCACGCGATGCCCGTGCCGGACAGCGCGGCCTCCGTCTCCCCGGTGTCGAGGACCGGGTAGAAGGCGTCGGTGTCGGAGGTCATCATCTCGAAGGCGTGCAGCAGCGGCAGCAGGGCGTTGTCCCGGTCCGCGCGCAGTGCCGCCCGCCACCGCTCCCCCTCGGCCTCCTCCAGCCGGTAGCCGAGCCGGCGCAGGTACGTCACGCAGTCGGCGAGACCGAGCGAGCTGCGGTTGAACAGGTGGTAGGTGCCGCCGGCGCCCTGGGGCCGCCGGGAGATGCCCAGGATCGCGGCGCTGACGTAGTCCACCGGCAGCAGGTGGAAGCGGCCGCCGGTGCCGGCGGGGACGAGGCGCGCCTGGAGCAGGCCCTTGAGGGCGAGCCAGACGAAGTCGCGGGTCTGGCAGGCGCCGTTGTCCCGGTCGCCGGAGATGACGTCGACCCGGTACACGGACACCGGCAGGCCCCGCTCGCGCGCCAGCTCCACGATCTGCTCGGCGACCCACTTGCTGCGCAGGTAGCCGCTGGGCAGCGCCTCGGCCGGGCCGGTCGGATCGGTCACCCGCAGCGGGACGCCCGGGGTGACGGGCCCGTCGAACACGCCGACGGTGGAGACGTGGTGGACGGGCACGGTGCGGTGCCGGGCCGCGAGCCGCAGCACCTCGCGGGTGCCGTCGACGTTGGCGTCGCGCAGCGCCTGGTAGGGCTTGAGCCAGTGCACGGAGGCGCCCGCGTGGTAGACGGCGTCGACGGTGCGGGCGAGGTCGTCGAACCGTTCCTCGCCGAGCCCCAGCCGCTCCTGGGCGAGGTCGCCGACCACGACGCGCAGGCGCTGTTCGTCGATGTCGTCCCAGACCCGGTACCACCGCAGGCTCTCGTGCAGCCGCTGCTCGGCGGCCCGTTGGTCCGAGCCGCGGACCAGGCAGTGCACGCGGGCCGTGGTGGTGCGCATCAGGTCGCGCAGCAGGAAGGCGCCGAGGAAGCCGCTGGCTCCGGTGAGCAGGATCTCCCGCGGGTCGGCGACGGTGCGAACGACCTCGGCGGCCGGGGCGATGTCGGCGGGCAGGTGGATGTCGGCCGCGTAGTCGACCTCGTCCGCGGCGGCGGCGTCGGCGGGGCCGGCGTCGAGGGCGCCGAGCAGGTGGCCGGCCAGGGCGTCGGGGGTCGGGTGGTCGAAGACCACGGTGGCGGGCAGGGTCAGTCCGGTGAGCGCGGCGACGCGGTGGCGCAGTTCGACGGAGGTGAGCGAGTCGAGGCCGAGCTGCGGGAAGGAGCGGTCCGGCGCGATGCCGTCCGCGCCGGTGCGGCCGAGGACGCGGGCGGTCTCCTCCAGCAGCGCGGCGAGGACGGCGGCATGCCGCGCCGGGTGTCCGTCGAGCCCGGCGAGCCGGTCGGCGAGCGCGGGCGCGGCGTCGGCCGCGCCGTGGGCGGCGGGCCGGCGCGGGATACGGACCAGGCCGGTGAGCACGGCCGGGACGCGTGGCTGGTCGCGCAGGGCGGTGGTGTCCAGCGGGGTGGCCACCGGGTCGGGCCGGCCGAGCCGCAGCGCGAGGTCGAACAGGGCGAGGCCCTGGGCGGTCTCGACGGGCTTGAAGCCGCTGCGGGCGATGCGCCGCAGGTCGGTCTCGGTGAGGTCGCCGGTCAGTTCGGAGGCCCGCGCCCAAAGGCCCCAGGAGAGGGAGGTGGCGGCCAGGCCGTGGGCGGCGCGGTGCCGGGCCAGCGCGTCGAGGAAGGCGTTGGCGGCGGCGTAGGTGGACTGACCGGGCCCGCCGACGAGTGCGGCGATCGACGAGAACAGGACGAAGGCGGTCAGGTCGTGGTCGCGGGTGAGGTCGTGCAGGTGCCAGGCCGCGTCCGCCTTCGGCCCGAGGACCCGGGCGAGCCGCTCGGGGCTCTGGGCGCCGATCACGCCGTCGTCGAGGACGCCCGCGGTGTGCACGACGCCGCGCAGCGGGTGCTCGGCGGGGATCGCGGCGAGCACGGCGGCGAGGGCGTCGCGGTCGGACACGTCGCAGGCGGCGACGGCGACGGTGGCGCCGAGCGCGGTCAGCTCCTCGCGCAGCGCGCCCGCCCGGGGGGCGTCGGCGCCGCGCCGGCTGACCAGCAGTAGGTGCCGTACGCCGTGCGCGGTGACCAGATGCCGGGCGAACAGCGCGCCGAGCGAGCCGGTGCCGCCGGTGATCAGCACGGTGCCGTCCGGGTCCCAGACCGGAGCGGCGGGTGCACCGGGCCGCCCGGCCCGGACCAGCCGGGGGACGAGCACCCGCGGGTCTGTGGCGGGCCGTACAGCGACCTGCGGGTCTGCGGCGGACCGCACGACGGCCTGCGGCTCCGCAGGGGGACGCACGGCAACCTGCGGGTCTGGGACAGGACTTACGGCAACCTGCCGATCTGCGGCGGGACTTACGGTGACCTGCGGCTCCGTAGCGGAAAGCGCGGCCGCCCGTGGCTCTGTGGCGGGGCGTACGGCAACTTGCGGTTCGCCGGAGGTGACCGCTGCGGACAGGACGGCGTCCAGACCGGGAGCGTCGGGGTCGTGGACGTCGGCGAGGACGAGCCGGCCGGGCGCCTCCGACTGGGCCGAGCGCAGCAGGCCCCAGGCGGCCGCGGCGCCGAGGTCGCGGATGTCCTCGCCGTCGGCGACGGCGACCGCGCCGCTGGTGAGCACGACCAGCGGTACGCCCGCCAGGGCGTCCTCGGCGAGCCACCGCCGGGTCAGCTCCAGTACCCGCGTCAGCGTGTCGTGCACCGCGTGCGGGGACGTGCCGCCGGGCGGCGGGACGAGCCGCAGCCGTACGGCGTCGATCGGGGCGCCCGCGGTGACGGCGGCGGCGAGTTCGGCCGGGCCGGTGCCGCCGCCGTCGGGCGAGAGGTCCGCCCAGCGCAGGGTCGCGGGGGCCGGCGGGCGCGGTGTCCAGTCGACCTGGAACAGCGCGTCGTGGTGCCGGTCGCGGGCGGCGGCGAGCGCTTGGGCGTCGGCCGCCCCGGCGGTGACGGCGTCGGCCTCGGCGACGGGCGCGCCGGCCGGGTCGGCCAGGTGCAGGGCGAGGTCGCCGGTGTCCGGATCGGTGGTGAGCCGGGCGCGCAGTTCCCGGGCGCCGGTGGCGTGCAGGCGGACGCCCGTCCAGCGCCGTGCCACGCGGTCGGGTCCGAGCAGCGGGCGCAGGGCCGCGTCGAGCAGCGCGGGGTGAACGCCGTAGCCGTCCGCCTGGTCGGCGAGGCCGTCCGGCAGCCGTACCTCGGCGAGGAGTTCGCCGTCGCGCCGCCACGCCGCGGTGAGGCAGCGCAGCTCGGGCGCGCTGCCGGTGCCGGCGGCGGCGAACCGCTCGTGCAGTGCGTCCACGTCGACGGCGGTGGCGTCGGCGGGCGGCCACGGCCGCGGGTCCGCGTCGGCCGCCCGCCCGGCCGACGGCGTCAGGCCCAGCGTGCCGTGGGCGTGAGCGACCCAGCCGGCCGAGGGGTCCTCGCCGCGGGACCGCACGGTCAGGGTGCGCCGTCCGTCCGCGTCGGCGGCTCCGACGCGCAGTTGCAGGTGCAGTGCGCCGTGCGCGGGCAGGACGAGGGGCTCCTTCAGGGTGAGTTCCTCGACCGTGGTGCAGCCGGTCTCGTCGCCCGCCCGGACGGCGAGTTCGACCAGGACGGCGTCCGGTACGACGGCCTCGCCGGCCACCGTGTGCGCGGCCAGCCACGGGTGGGCGCGGGCCGACAGGCCGGCCGTGAACACCGTCTCGTCGCTGTCGGCGAGGGTGAGAGCCGCGCCGAGCAGCGGGTGCCCGGACCGGTCGAGGCCGAGCCCGGTGGCGTCGGCGGCGGTCGTCTCCGGCGCCGTCACCCAGTAGCGCTGGTGCTGGAAGGCGTAGGTCGGCAGGGGGAGGAGGCGGGCGCCGGAGCCGGCGAAGTACGCCTCCCAGTCCACTCGGACGCCCTCCAGGTGCAGGTCGGCGAGCGCCTCGACCAGGGTGCGGGCCTCGGCGCGCCCGCGCCGCTGGAGAGCGAGGGCGCGGGGGCTGTCGTCCAGGATGCCTCGGTTGAGTGCGGTGAGGATGCCGTCGGGGCCGATCTCCAGGAAGGTGCTCACACCCGCCTCCCGCATCGCACCGACCGCGTCCGCGTACCGCACCCCCTCCCGCACCTGACGCACCCAGTACTCCGCATGCCGCAGATCCTCACCACCCGCCAACCGACCCGTCAACGTCGACACCACCGCCAACCCCGGCCGCCCGAACTCCACCCCCTTCAACACCGTACGAAATTCCTCCAACATCCCCTCCATCCGCGGCGAATGAAACGCATGCGACACCACCAACCGCCGCACCCGACGCCCCAACCCAGCAAAATGAGCCACCACCTCCCCCACCGCACCCTCATCACCCGACACCACCACCGCACGCGGCCCGTTCACCGCCGCCAAACCCACCTCACCCCCACGACCCACCAGCAAGGGAACCACCTCACCCTCCCCCGCCTCCACCGCCACCATCACACCCCCCGCGGGCAACACCTCCATCAAACCCGCCCGCGCGGCCACCACCCGACACGCATCCCCCAACGACAACACACCCGCCACATACGCCGCCACCAACTCCCCCACCGAATGCCCCGCCACCACACCCGGCACCACACCCCACGACTCCACCAACCGGAACAACGCCACCTCGAACGCGAACAACGCCGGCTGCGTCCACCCCGTCCGATCCAACACACCACCAGAACCCTCGAACATCACCTCCCGCAACGACCCACCCACCAACGGATCCAACACCCCACACACCTCATCCAACACCGCACCGAACACCGGAAACACCGACGCCAACTCCCGCCCCATCCCCACCCACTGCGACCCCTGACCCGAAAACACGAAACCGACCGTGCCGGTGGGCACCGCGCCGGGCAGGACGCGGGCGCGGCCGGGGTCGGCGGCGAGGTCGCGCAGGGCCGCCTCGAGTTCGGCGCGGTCGGCGCCGGTGACGGCGGCCCGGTGGTCGTGCAGGGTGCGGGTGGCGGCCAGGGAGCGGCCGATGTCGGCGGCGGTGGCCGCGGGGTGCTCGGCGAGGTGGGCGAGGAGGCGTTCGGCCTGGGCGGCGAGGGCCCGTTCGCCGCGGGCGGAGAGGAACCAGGGCACCGCGGGCAGCGGCGCGCCGCCGACCGCCTGCGCCCGTTCCTGTTTGTGTTCGTCCTGCCGCGGGCCGGGGTGTTCCTCCAGGATGACGTGGGCGTTGGTGCCGCTGACGCCGAACGCGGACACGGCGGCCCGGCGCGGCCGGTCCGTGCCCGGCCACGCGCGTTCCTCGGTGAGCAGTTCCACCGCGCCGGCCGACCAGTCGACCATGGGCGTGGGCCGGTCGACGTGCAGCGTGCGCGGCAGGGTGCCGTGCCGCATGGCCTGCACCATCTTGATGACCCCGCCCACACCGGCGGCGGCGACGGTGTGTCCCAGGTTGGACTTCAACGAGCCCAGGTACAGCGGCTGTTCGCGGTCCTGGCAGTACGTCGCCAGCAGCGCCTGCGCCTCGATCGGATCCCCGAGCCGGGTCCCCGTACCGTGCGCCTCCACCACGTCCACGTCCGCCGCGACCAACCCCGCGTCCGCCAGCGCCTGCCGGATCACCCGCTCCTGCGACGGACCGTTCGGCGCCGTCAACCCATTGCTCGCACCGTCCTGATTCACCGCACTGCCCCGCACCACCGCCAGCACCCGATGACCATTGCGCAGCGCGTCCGACAACCGCTCCACGACCAGCAGGCCGACGCCTTCGGACCAGATGGTGCCGTCGGCCGCCGCCGCGAACGACTTGATGCGTCCGTCGGGGGCCAGACCGCGCTGGCGGCTGAAGTCGACGAAACCGCCGGGCGTCGCGGTCACGGTGACGCCGCCGGCCAGCGCGAGCGAGGACTCGCCGCGCCGGACGGATTCCACGGCCAGGTGCAGGGCGACCAGGGACGAGGAGCAGGCGGTGTCCACGGAGAGCGCGGGCCCCTCCAGACCGAGGGCGTAGGCGATCCGGCCGGAGGCGACGCTGCCGAGCTTGCCGGTCATCAGATGGCCTTCGAGCTCCTCGGGCCCGGACAGTCCCAGGTAGCTCTGCTCGATCACGCCGGCGAACACACCGGTGCGCGATCCTCTGAGGGCGGCGGGGTCGATGCCGGCGTCCTCCAGCGCCTCCCACGCGGTCTCCAGCAGGACGCGCTGCTGCGGGTCCATGGCGAGGGCCTCGCGCGGTGAGATGCCGAAGAAGTCCGCGTCGAACAGGGCCGCGCCGTCCAGGAACCCGGCCTCGCGGGTGTAGGAGGTGCCGGGGTCGTCGGCGTCGGGGCTGTAGAGGGCGTCCAGGTCCCAGCCCCGGTCGGCGGGGAACGGGCCGATCGCGTCGCGGCCCTCGGCGACCAGCCGCCACAGCTCCTCCGGGGAGGTGACCCCGCCGGGGAAGCGGCAGGCCATGCCGACGATGGCGACGGGTTCGGCGGCGGCGGACTCCAGCTCGGAGATCCGTTCGCGTGCCTTGTGCAGGTCCGTGGTCACCCACTTCAGGTAGTCGACCAGCTTCTGTTCCCGGGTCGGCTCGGGGGCGGCGGCGGGATCGGGGGTGGCGGCGGGCGGGACAGCAGACATGCGAAGTGAGCCTCTCGTCGAGTTCCGGGCGGGACACGTGGGTGTGCGGGGCGCCCGGGAGGGGCGGCCCGCACACCCGGGTCAGTCCGCCGCGCGGCCGAGCCGGGTGTCGATGAAGTCGAAGATGTCGTCGGCGGACGCGGCCTCGATCAGCTCCCGCGCGTCCACGGGGCCCGCGGCCGGGGTGGCGGCGGTCACCGTCTGCCCGGTGAGGTCCTCCAGGAGGCGGCGCAGCCGGGTAGCGGCCTCGGTGCGGGCGTCGCCGTGGTCGGGCAGCGCGCCGAGCGAGGTCTCCAGTTCGTCGAGGCGGGTGCGGACGGCGGTGGCGGGGTCGGCCGGTGCGGGGGCCGCCGCGTCGAGCAGGTAGGCGGTGAGCGCGGCCGGGCTGGGGTGGTCGAAGATCACGGTGGCGGGCAGCTTCAGACCGGTGTCCGCCGCGAGCCGGTTGCGCAGCTCGACCCCGGTCAGGGAGTCGAGGCCGAGTTCCTGGAACGGCTTGACCGGTGCGATGTCGGTCGGGTCGGCCAGCTTGAGCACACGTCGCAGCTGCGCGGTGACGGCCTGGAGGACGTAGGTCTCGCGCTGGATCCCGGCGAGGTCCGCGAGCCGTTCGGTCAGCGGTACGGCGCCGGCGGACTCGGCGGCCGGCTCGGCTCGCGGGGCGGTCGGGGGGACCGGTGTGCGGCCCTGGTCGCCGTCGGCCGGGGCGGTCTGGTCGAGCCAGTGCCGACGCCGTTGGAAGGCGTACGTCGGCAGGGGGACGCGGCGGGCGCCGGAGCCGGCGAAGTACGCCTCCCAGTCCACTCGGACGCCACGGGCGTGCAGTTCGCCCAGGGCGCGCACCACGGACTCGGCCTCGGGCCGGCCGGCGCGCACGGAGGCGAGGGCGGTGACGGCGTCCGGGTCGGGCACGGCCTGGGCGGTGAGTGCGGTGAGGATGCCGTCGGGGCCGATCTCCAGGAAGGTGGTCACACCCGCCTCCCGCATCGCACCGACCGCGTCCGCGTACCGCACCCCCTCCCGCACCTGACGCACCCAGTACTCCGCATGCCGCAGATCCTCACCACCCGCCAACCGACCCGACAACGTCGACACCACCGCCAACCCCGGCCGCCCGAACTCCACCCCCTTCAACACCGTACGAAACTCCTCCAACATCCCCTCCATCCGCGGCGAATGAAACGCATGCGACACCACCAACCGCCGCACCCGACGCCCCAACCCAGCAAAATGAGCCACCACCTCCCCCACCGCACCCTCATCACCCGACACCACCACCGCACG
>NZ_BAABKC010000033.1:0-10168 GCF_039543625.1 Streptomyces similanensis
CCCCGCCGCCCCGGCGACCGCGGCCACGCACCGGGCCCCCGCCGTGACCGCGCCCGCCGCGCCCACGGCGCACGCTTCCGCCACCACCACGACCTCCGCCGCGCCGCCCCCGAGCGCTCCCGTCTCGCACAGCGCCCCGGCGCCCCACCGGACCGGCCCCGCCTCGTCCACCGCCCCCGCAACCCCGTCCCCGACCGCGGACTCCCCGTCCTCCTCCCCGTCGTACGGCGGCTGGGGCCACGGTGGCCACCACGGCGGAGGCGGCCACTGGCACGGCGGCTGACCGGTACGGCGCCGGCGACCCCGTCCCCGGCAGTCCCCTCCGCGTTCTTGTGGGCACGACCCCGTCGCCATCACAATGCGCATGACAAACGGGCGTCCGGAAGATCTCCGGGCGTCTGCGTCTCAAGAGGGGACCCCACATGAACAAGCCTCTCCTTGCCGCGCTCGCCACCCTGGTGATCACCGGGGCGGGCATGGCGCCGGCGGCCGCCGCCGCGCAGACCGGCGGTGCGGCGACCGCTCCCGTGAAGCGGTCGGCCCCCGCCGTCAAGGCCGTCGACTTCGCCGGCACCGTCTCGCTGAGCAACTGCTCCGGCTCCGTCGTCCGCCTCCCCGCCTCCGCGGACACCGACCCGGCGCTCGTGCTCTCCAACGGCCACTGCCTGGAAACCGGCTTCCCGAGCCCCGGCCAGGTCATCACCGGCCAGTCCTCCAGCCGTACCTTCGGCCTGCTCAACTCGGCCGGCACCAAGGTCGCCACGCTCCGCGCCAACCAGGTCGTCTACTCGACCATGACCGACACGGACGTCACGATCTACCGCCTGACCAGCACCTACGCCCAGATCAAGAGCTCGTACGGGATCAGCGCGCTGACCCTGAGCGACACCCACCCGGTGGCCGGCACCGCCATCAAGGTGGTCTCCGGGTACTGGAAGCGGATCTACAGCTGCAACGTCGACGGGTTCGTCTACCGCCTCAAGGAGGGCGACTGGACCTGGAAGGACTCCGTCCGCTACACCTCCGCCTGCAACACCATCGGCGGCACCTCGGGCTCGCCCGTCGTCGACACCGCCACCGGCAAGGTCGTCGCCGTCAACAACACCGGCAACGAGGACGGCCAGCGCTGCACGGAGAACAACCCGTGCGAGGTCGACGCGAACGGCAACGTGACCGTCCGCCAGGGCATCAACTACGCCGAGGAGACGTACCAGATACCCGCCTGCTTCACCACCGGCAACAAGCTCAACCTGAGCGCGAGCGGCTGCGTCCTGCCCAAGCCGTGAGGCCGTAGGGCTACAGGGCTATAGGGCTTTGGCTGTAGGGCTGTAGGGCTTCAGGCGCCGCGCGGCGGTGCGGCGGGCGGTCATGCCGGGGTGCGGCGGACCGCCCGTCCCGCCAGTACGTCCGTGCGGCGCCCGTCCTCGATCACGAACCGCCCGTCGACGAGCACGTACGGGATCCCGGTCGGCGGCGTGCGCGGCCGCTCGAAGGTCGCGCCCGCCGCGACCGTCGCCGGGTCGAACAGCACCAGGTCGGCGCGGTACCCCTCGCGCACCACGCCCCGGTCCGGCAGCCGCAGCCGGGCCGCCGGGCGCCCGGTGAGGTGCGCGACGCACTCCTCCAGCGACAGCACGCCCAACTCCCGCACGTAGTGCCCGAGATAGCGCGGGAAGGTGCCGTAGGCGCGCGGATGCGGCTTCGTTCCGCGCAGGATGCCGTCGGAGCCGCCGGTGTGGACGGGGTGGCGCATGATCGCCCGGACGTTCTCCTCGTGGCCCACGTGCTGGAGGATCGTCGTGCCCAGCCGGTCCTCGACCAGCAGCCGGCGGGCCACGGTCCACGGGCTCTCGCCGCGCCGCGCCGCCGACTCGGCGACCGTCCGGCCGACGTACTCGGCGAGCGCGGGGGCCGTGACGCCGGAGATCTCGATCGTCTCCCACTCCACCGGCACCCCGTGGCAGCCGTCCGAGCCGGTCTCCTCCAGGTCGTGGCGGATCCGCTCGGCGGCGGCCCCGTCGGCGAGCCGCGCGAGGACCCGCTCCGGGCCGCCCTCGCTCGCCCAGCTCGGCAGCAGGGCCACCAGCGTGGTGCAGCCGGGGGTGTACGGGTACGTGTCCAGGGTGATGTCGGCGCCGGCCGCCAGCGCGTCGTCCAGGAGCGCCAGCAGTTCCGGCGCCCGGCCCTTGTTCGGGCCGAAGTTCATGGTGGCGTGCGCGAGGTGCAGCGGGCAGTCCGCGTCCCGGGTGAGCGCCACCATCTCCGCGTACGCCTCAAGGGCGCCCGCACCGTAACTGCGGTGGTGCGGGCAGTAGTAGCCGCCGTGGCGGGCCACCACCCGACACAGTTCGGTGAGTTCGGAGTCCGGGGCGTACATGCCGGGCGTGTAGGTCAGTCCGGAGGACATGCCGACCGCGCCCTGCGCCATGCCCTCGGCCACCAGCCGCCGCATGCGGTCCAGCTCCTCGGGGGTCGCCGGGCGGTCCTCCCAGCCGACGGCGAGCGCGCGGACGGTGCCCTGCGGGATCAGATAGGCCGCGTTGACGGCGATGCCCTCGCCGTCGAAGCCGTGGTCGAGGCGGTCCAGGTACTCGCCCACCGACCGCCAGGAGAAGTCGATGTCGTCGCCGTGCCCGTTCCAGCCGGTGATCGCCCGGCGCACCTCGGCGAGCGTGCGGTCGTCCACCGGCGCGTACGACAGGCCGTCCTGGCCGATGACCTCCAGCGTGACGCCCTGGGCGGCCTTCGCGCTGTGGTCGGGGTCGCGCAGCAGCGCGAGATCGCTGTGGGCGTGCATGTCGATGAAGCCGGGGGAGAGGACCAAGCCCTCCGCGTCCAGCTCGCGTCTCGCTCTCGGCCGCCCGCAGCCGGCAGCGGCGGCCTCCTTGACGATCGAGACGATCCTGCCGCCGCGCACCGCCACGTCCGCGCGGTAGGAGGGCGCGCCGGTGCCGTCCACGACGTCCGCGTCCCGGACGACGAGATCGGCGAAGTCGGCCGTCTCGACCGGATCCATGGGTGACTCCTTCCACCGGCCCCGGGGACCGGTTCACGTTGCCGACCGGCACGGCGCGGAGGAGGGGCGCGCCCGTCCCGCCCGTGCCGCCCTCTAGAAGAACGTCCGCACGTACTCGGCGACCGTGCCGTCCGCCTCCGTCACCGGGATCAGGGGCCACTTGTCGAAGGACGTGCACGGGTGGGACAGGCCCAGCCCGATCCAGTCGCCGACCCGCAGGTCGGCCTCGGGCGCGGTGCTCAGCCAGGTGTGCTGGTCGGACAGACCGGTGATCGTGACGCCCGTCGCCGGGCGCTCGACGCCGTCCCGGCGCACCACCTGAGCGACGGGCAGGTCCAGGTCGTAGGCCGCGTCCCGCTTGCCCGCGTTGGCGAAGGCCTGCTCGGCCGACGGCCGGGACACCACCTGCGCCCACAGCCGGAACGCGGGCTCCAGAGTCCCCTCCCCGGGCACCCGGTTGAACGGCGTGACCTCCCGGTAGCGCCCGTCGTCGTGCGATACGTACGCGCCCGAGCGCAGCAGCTTCAGCACCGGCAACGAGAGCTCGGGGATCTCGGCGAACACGTCGGCCACCGCGTCGAACCAGGCGCTGCCGCCCGCGCTCACCACGATCTCCTCCGCCCCCCGGAACCGCCCGGCCCCGTCGAAGCCGGCCGCCAGGGAGAGCAGGCGCCGCAGATACGCCCGTACCCGCTCCGGGTCCGCCTCGGGGACCTCGCCCTCGTATCCGGCGACGCCGACCAGCCGCAGCGTCGGCGCGGCGGCCACCGCGTCCGCGACCGCCGCGCACTCGGCCTCCGTGCGCACCCCGGTCCTCGCGCCCGGCCCGGCCGCCAGTTCGACCACCACGTCCAGCGGCCGGGCGGCGCCGCGCAGCGCCGCGTCCATCAGCTCCACCCCGCGCACCGAGTCGACGTAGCAGACCAGGCGGAAGGACGGGTCGGCGGCGAGTTCGGCGGCGAACCAGCGCAGCGCGGCCGGGTCGACCACCTCGTTGGCCAGGAAGATCCGCCGCACGCCGAACTCCCGCGCCACCCGCACCTGGTGCGGCAGCGCGAGGGTGATGCCCCAGGCGCCGCGGTCGAGCTGGCGCCGGAACAGCCGCGGGGCCATGGAGGTCTTGCCGTGCGGCGCGAAGGCGAGGCCGTGGCGGACCGTGTACGTCTCCATCAGCTCCAGGTTGTGGGCGAGGCGCTCGGCGGACAGCGTGAGCACGGGCGTGGTGAAACCGCCGGTGAACAGGTTGCGGCGCTGCGCGGCCAGGGCGCCCACGGTCAGTCCGTCCGCGTCCGGCGGGAGGCCCTTGAAACGGTGGTCGACGCGTTCCTCGTCCAGCCCGGCGAGTGCCTCGATGTTCACGGAACCTCCCTGATCAGCGGCGTTGCATATCGTGCAACACTCATTGCGCATGTCGCTCACTGCTGTCTAACATCTCGGCCACGCGAGGTCAACGGACGTCCCCGCACCCCGGCACCGAGGAGCTACGAGCATCGTGACCGCCACCGGACCCCGCAATGGCACCGACGCCGTGGACGTCGTGGCGCTCGGCGAGTCCATGGTCGCCTTCCGGCCCTCCCGCCCCGGCCGCCTCGCCGACGTGCCGTCCTTCGAACGCGGCATCGGCGGCGCCGAGTCCAACGCGGCCTGCGTGCTCGCCGCCGCCGGACACTCGGTGCGCTGGGTGAGCCGGGTCGGCGCCGACGGCTTCGGCGACCACCTGGTGGCGGCGATCGGCTCCTGGGGCGTCGACGTCGGCGCCGTGGGACGCGACCCCGACCGTCCCACCGGCGTCTACTTCCGCACCGCCGGCGACCGGGCCACCGACGCCCACGAAGTGGCGTACTACCGGGCCGGCTCGGCCGCCTCCGCGATGTCCCCGGACACCGTCGACAGGGCCGCTCTGCGCGCCTGCCGCGTCCTGCACCTGTCCGGCATCACGGCCGCCCTCTCCGCCGGCTGCCTCCGGCTCCTGCGCGAGCTGACCGCCCCCGGGCCCGGCCGCCCGCTGATCTCCTTCGACGTCAACTTCCGGCCCGCCCTGTGGCGGGACGCCGACGGGCCGCGCGTGCTGCTGGAACTGGCCCGTCGCGCCGACCTCGTCTTCGTCGGCGACGACGAGGCCCGCGCCGCCTGGGGTCTGCGCGGCGGCCGCGCCATCAGCGACGCGCTGCCCGAGCCCGGCACGGTCGTCGTCAAGCAGGGCGCGGGCGGGGCGACCGCCTTCACCCGGGACACCGCCGCGTCCGAGGACGGCCGCGAGGACCGCGACTGCCTCGGCGACGGCGTCGCGACGCACGTCACGGCCCCAGCGGTCGACGTCGTCGCCCACGTCGGCGCCGGCGACGCCTTCGCCGCCGGGTTCCTCTCCGCCACCCTGCGCCGCCTGCCCGTCCGCGACCGCCTGCGCCACGGCCACCTCGCGGCCGCCGCCGCCCTCACCGTCCCCGGCGACCTCGCCCCGCCGCCCGGGCGCGGCCACGCCGACCGGCTGGCCGCCCTCGACGACGCCGCGTGGGGGAGACTTCGACTCGGCCCCGGCTGGACGCGCACCGCCCGGCGGGCCGACGAGGAGGGAGCCACCCCATGAGCCAGACCGTCGACCGTGCCCTGAGCATCCTGCCGCTGCTCGCCGAGGGACCCGCCGACCTCGGACGGGTCGCCGACCGCCTCGGCGTCCACAAGTCCACCGCGCTGCGCCTGCTGCGCACCCTGCACGAACACGGCCTGGTCTACCGCCAGTCCGACCAGCGCTACCGCCTCGGCGCCCGCCTCTTCGCCCTCGCCCAGGAGGCGATGGAGAACCTCGACGTCCGCGAGATCGCCCACCCGCACCTGATCCGCCTCAACGAGATCTGCGGCCACACCGTGCACCTCGCGGTGTACGAGGAGGGCGAGGTGCTCTACATCGACAAGGTGGACAGCCGCTACCCGGTGCGCATGTACTCGCGCATCGGCCGCCCGGTCGCCATCACCGTCGCCGCCGTGGCCAAACTGCTCCTGGCCGACCTGCCCGGGCCCGAGCGGCGCGCGGTCGCCGAGAAGCTCGACTACCCCCTCTACACGGCCCGTTCGACGCCCGGCCCCGCCGCCTTCCTGACGGAGCTGGCGACCGTGCGCGAACAGGGCTGGGCCACCGACCTCGGCGGCCACGAGGAGTCCATCAACTGCGTCGCCGCCCCCATCCGCGGCGCCGACGGCCGGGTGGTCGCCGCGATGTCGGTCTCCGCGCCGAACGTCGTCGTCACCGCCGACGAACTCCTCACCCTGCTCCCGCTGGTGCGCCGTACCGCGGACGCCATCAGCGGCGAGTACTCCGGCAGAACCCCCGTACCGACCCCAGACAGGGACACCGCATGACCGAGAAGACCGCCCTCACCCCCAAGACCCACACCGTCCCGCCCGCGAAGTTCTCCCACGGGGTCAGGAAGGGCAACATCCTCCAGGTCGCGGGCCAGGTCGGCTTCCTGCCCGCCGAGGAGGGCAAGGCTCCTACGCCCGTCGGCCCCGGCCTGCGCGAGCAGACCCTCCAGACCCTCGCCAACGTCAAGGCGATCCTGGAAGAGGGCGGCGCGAGCTGGGACGACGTGATGATGATCCGCGTCTACCTCACCGACGTGGACCACTTCGCCGAGATGAACGAGATCTACAACGCCTACTTCGAGGAGCAGGGCCTCACCCAGCCGCCCGCCGCGCGCACCACGGTCTACGTCGGCCTGCCCGCGGGGCTCCTCGTCGAGATCGACGCGCTCGCCGTCCTCGGCTGACGCCACCGCGGGACCGCCTCCCGTGACCTCCCGCTGAGCCGGGGCCACCCCGCGCCCCATCCCCCCCCCCGCACCGCCGCACGGCACGGCGCCCACCACCCCCGGGCGCCGTGCCGCGATCCCCCCTGCCCGAAAGCCCCATGCACGCAAGCCCCTCGCACCCGTTACGCCCCTTCCGCCCCTTCCGCAGAGGACCCCCGCATGTCCCCTTCGCTCGCCGCCGCCCCGGCCGCGCCCCCGCACACCGGCGGTCTGCTCCTCCTCGTCGACGGCACCACCGGCCTGCTGCTGGTGGCCGGCATCGGCATCGCCCTGCTGCTCTTCCTGATCATCAAGGCCCGGCTCCAGCCGTTCGTGGCGCTGCTCGCCGTCTCCATAGCCGTCGGCCTGCTGGCCGGCCTGTCCGTCACCGAACTCTTCGGCACCGTGCAGCGCTCGGACGCCGTCTCCACCATCGAGTCCGGCATGGGCGGCATCCTCGGCCACGTCGCGATCATCATCGGCCTGGGCACCATGCTCGGCGCGATCCTGGAGGTCAGCGGCGGCGCCGAGGTACTGGCCTCGCGGCTGCTCGGCCTCTTCGGCGAGCGGCGCGCCCCCCTCGCCATGGGCCTGACCGGCCTCATCTTCGGCATCCCGGTCTTCTTCGACGTCGGCATCTTCGTCCTCGCGCCGCTCGTCTACGCCGCCGCCAAACGGGGCGGCAAGTCGATCGTCCTGTACTGCCTGCCGCTGCTGGCCGGCCTGTCCATGACCCACGCCTTCCTGCCGCCGCACCCCGGCCCGGTGGCCGCGGCCGGCCTGCTGCACGTCCAGCTCGGCTGGATCATCCTCATGGGCGTCGTCTGCGGCGTCCCCGCGGTGCTGGCCGCCTGGGCCTACGCCGCCTGGATCGGCCGGCGCGTCTTCGTGGAGGTGCCGCAGGACATGGCCGAGGCGGCCGAGGAGGCCCGGCGGGCGGTGCTCGCCGAGCAGCGGGCCTCGGGCGTGGCGCCGAAGGAGACGCCGGTGGCGCTCGGCACCGTCCTCGGGATCATCGGCACGCCCCTGGTGCTGATCCTGGCCGCCACCTTCTCCTCGGTCGCGCTGGACCCCTCCACCGGCCGCTCGGTGATCGAGTTCTTCGGTCACCCGTTCGTGGCGCTCACCCTCGCCCTGCTGCTCGCCTACTACCTGCTCGGCATCCGCCGCGGCTGGTCGCGCAAGTCGCTGGAGGCGGTCTCCACGGCCTCGCTGAAGCCGGTCGGCAACATCCTGCTGGTGGTCGGCGCGGGCGGCGTGTTCGGCGCGGTGCTGAAGGCGAGCGGGGTCGCGCAGGCGCTCTCGGACACCTTCAACGGCGTGGGCCTGCCGGTGATCGTGCTGTCCTACCTGATCTCGCTGGTGCTGCGGGTCGCCCAGGGCTCGGCGACGGTGGCGATCGTGACGACGGCGGGCATCGTCGCCCCGCTGCTGTCCGAGGGACACCACTCGCAGCCCTTCGTCGCCCTGGTCATCATGGCGATCTCGGCCGGCTCGATCTTCGCCTCGCACGTCAACGACGGCGGTTTCTGGATGGTGGCGAAGTACTTCGGCATCAGTGAACGCGACACGCTCAAGACGTGGACGGTGCTGGAGAGCGTGCTGTCGCTCGCGGGCTTCGCGGTGGCGGCGGTGCTGAGCCTGTTCGTGTGAGCGGACGGGCGTGCGACCGAACGGTCAGGCGCGCGGGGCGTGTTGTACGCGTCTGATAACGAAGTCGGGGCCGACGGTGCCGGGCACAGGATTGTCGACCATACTGCCCGCTGTGGAGCAGCGCATAGGTTCGAGCAGCCGGCCCCTGAAGAACGAGCCCGTGAAGGGGGCCGGCTTCGACCCGGCCTTCATCCCCGGCCTCACGCCACCCGCCCAGGACGGGCGGCCGGCGGACGCGGGGCCGGGGACGGAGTCGGAGTCGGAGGAGACGCCGCGGGCGGCCCCGGGGCCGCGGGACGCCGTCCCGGAGCCGGCCGACGAGGCGCCCGCCGCCGAGCCCGCCGACGCGGGGAACACCGGAGCGGACGCCGAGGCCGCCGTGGACGGTCCGGTGTTCGAGGCCGCCGACCGCCGGGCGCGGATCGTCGCCGACCACCGGGGCGTACGCCTGAGCCTGGACGACCAGGAGTGCGAGTTCCGCTGGGACGAGATCGGCGCGGTGGAGACGGAGACCCCCCGCTTCGGCAAGCGCTTCACGGTGACGGTCCACACCCCCGAACGCCGCTGGTACCCCATCGAGATCGAGGCGCCGGCCAGGTCCCGGTTCGCCGAGTGGGAAACGCGGCTGGACGCGGTGCTGGACGCGTACTTCGAGGAGGGCGCGGCCGAGGACACCGACACGGCCGAGGCGGCCGACACGGCTGAGGCGGCCGTCACAGCCGACGCGCCCGACACGGACGACGCGCCCGACGTCGAGGAGCCGTCGAAGGAGAAGTGACCGCCCGCCGCCCGCCGCCCGCGGCCGCCGCCCGCCGACGCCCGCCGCTCCCCGCTGACGTCCCGCCTCCGAAAAACTTTCCGGGCCCCGTGAAACATCCCGGAGGGTCCACCGCATCAATGGGGTGAGAGTGCCAGGGAGGGCACGGGAGCCGCGGGGGAGCGTGCATGAGGCAAGGGCGCGACGACGGCTATCCGGAGTTCGCGGCGGCCCGGGCCGGACACCTGTACCGGTCGGCGTGCCTGCTCACCGGAGGGGACACCCATCTCGCCGAGGACCTGGTCCAGGAGACCCTCGGCCGGGTGTACCTGAAGTGGGGGCGGATCTCCGCTGCGGACAATCCGGCCGGTTACGTCCAGACCGTGCTCACCCGTACCTTCCTGGCACACCGCCGCCGCCACAGCAGCCGCAGGGAGCGCGCCACCGACGTACTCCCCGAGGTCCCGGGGGCGGCGGACGGTGACGCCTCGCTGCGGCTGACCCTCTTCCAGGCCCTCGGGCAGCTGCCCGCCAAGGACAGGGCGGTGGTCGTCCTGCGCTACTGGGAGGACCGCAGCGTGGAGGAGACGGCCGCCGCGATGAACACCAGCTCCGCCGCCGTCCGGACGCGGTGCGTCCGCGCCCTGGCCCGGCTGCGGGCGCTCCTCGGCGACGCGCTCGGCGAGTACGCCAGACCCTGAGCCGTACGGGAACGGCGGCCGTTCCCGTCCCCGCGCCGCCGGCCGCGCTCCGATCGCTCACCCGCTCGATCCTCCACCTGACCCTCCATGTCCGAGAAATGGCGGTTCGTCATGCCTGACGCAGATCACGACTCCTTCGAGGAACGGTTCGCCCACGCCCTGCGGGACACCGGTGCGCGCCTCGACCCGGCCCGGCGCGACCTGCCCGCGGAGGGCGCGGCGCGGGACCGGCGGCCGCGCGCCCGGCGCCGGGCCG
>NZ_BAABKC010000034.1:0-4363 GCF_039543625.1 Streptomyces similanensis
CCCCACCTACCCCTTCCAACACCAACGCTACTGGCCGAACGCCTCTCCCCTGCACCAGCGGGGAACCCGCTCCGAACACCCCCTGCTCTCCGCGAGCGTCGACCTGGCGCACAGCAGCGGGACGCTGCTCACCGGCCGGATCTCCGTGGCCGCGCAGCCGTGGCTGGCCGATCACGTCGTCGCGGGTGCGATCGTCTTCCCCGGTACGGCGTTCGTGGAACTCGTTCTGCACGCGGCACAGCGGTCGGGGCACCACGGTCTGGCGGAACTCACGCTGGAGAGCCCGCTGCTGATGACCGAAGAGGGCTCCGTGGACCTCCAGGTCGCGGTGGGCGAGCCGGACGCCGACGGCAAGCGTGCGGTGACCGTCCACTCCAGGCCCGACGTGGACAGCGCCTGGCAGTCGCACGCCGTCGGCACCATCGGTGGCGAGCCGCCGGCCGAACCGTCGTGGTCACTGTCCGCCTGGCCCTCGCCGGGCGCGACCGAGCTGCCGATATCGGACGTGTACGCCGGGTTCGCGGCCGCCGGCCTCGACTACGGACCCTTCTTCCAAGGGCTGCGCAGGGCCTGGCGGGCCGGGGAGGACGTGGCGGTGGAGGTGGAACTGCCGGCCGGTGAGGATCAGGACACCGGCTTCGCGATGCACCCGGCGCTGCTGGACTCGGTCCTCCAGGGGGTCGGTGTCGACCGGATGCTCGGTGCGGACGGTCATGCGCGGCTGCCGTTCGCCTGGGCGGGCGTGACCGTGCACGCCCGCGGTGCGACCCGTCTGCGGGCCGTGCTGTCTCCGTCGGGCGATGACGCGATCGCCCTGCGCGTCGCCGACGACGCGGGCCGGCCGGTCCTGGAGGTCGAACGGCTCACGATGCGACGGCTCACCGGCTCGCAGTTCGCCGGCGGTCGGCGGTCGCTGTTCGCACAGGCGTGGCAACCGCGCGAACTGCCGGGCAGGGCGACAGAGTTCACCATGCTCGGCGCGGAGAACGAGTCGTCGGACGCCACCCACTCCCTCCTGCTCGTGAACCACGGGCAGGACCTCGATCCCGAGACTGCGATGGCGGCGGCTGCGGACGTGCTGGACACCCTGCGGTCCCGCACTCAGGAACGCGTCCTGGTGGTCGTCACCTCCCACGCGGTCGCGGTGGACGGCGACCCCGCACCGGCGGGCGCGGCCGTGTGGGGGCTGGTGCGTGCCGCGCAGGTGGAAGCGCCGGGCCGGATCGTGCTGGTGGACCTCGACGGCGAGGAGCGGTCGTGGCGAGCCCTTCCGTACGCCTTGTCCAGTGGTGAGCCCGAACTCGCCCTGCGGGAAGGGGAGCTGCGGGTGCCCAGGCTCGTCCCCGCGCCGGCCGGGTCGGCCGCGGCCCCGGACTGGAAGGCGAGCACCGTTGTGATCACCGGGGCGGCCGGTACGTTGGGCGGTGTCGTCGCCGGCCACTTGGTCCAGGCCCACGGTGCGGCCGATCTGGTGCTGCTGAGCCGCCACGGTGACGCGCCGGAGCCGGAGGGCGCCGATGTCACCCAGCTGGCCTGCGATCTCACCGACCGCGAGCAGATCGCCGCCGCGCTCGCCGCGGTGCCCGCCGATCGTCCGCTCGTCATCGTCCACTGCGCCGGCGTCATCGACGACGCCGTCCTGGCGCATCAGAGTCCCGGGCATCTACGGCGGGTCTTCGGACCGAAGGCGACCGCCGCCTGGCACCTGCACGAACTCACCCGGGACCGCGACGTCAGCGCGTTCCTCCTCTTCTCCTCCGCGGCGGCCACCCTCGGCTCCCCCGGCCAGGCCAACTACGCCGCCGCCAACGCCTACCTCGACGCCCTCGCCCACCACCGCACCAGCGCCGGACTCCCCACCACCAGCCTCGCCTGGGGACCCTGGGCAGCCGGCATGGCGGCCGGCATCGGTGAGGTGAACCGCAGACGGCTGGCCGGGACGGGCCTCACCCCGATCGACGAGGCCCTGGGCCGCGCCCTGTTCGACGAGGCGGCCGCGATCGGCGGCCCGATCCTGTTCCCGCTCGCGGTGGACCGGGCGGCACTTCGCCGGCGCTCCGCCGACGCCGGGCTGCCGCCCGTACTGCGCGACCTCGTGCCGGCGCCGGTCCGGACGGCGGCGTCGAGCGTTCCGGAACGGGTCCTGACCGACGAGCTGAGCGACCTGCCGCCCGACGAGCAGCGGGCCAGGATCGCGGAGTTGGTGCTCAGCCGCACCGCGGTCGTCGCGGGGCACGATTCGGACGAGGCGATCTCGCCGGACCGGCTGTTCACCGAGTACGGGTTCGACTCCTTGATGGCCGTGGAACTGCGTGGAGCGCTCGACGTGGCCACCGGTCTGCGGCTGCCGGCGACGCTGGTCTTCGACCACCCGACGCCCGCGGCGGTGTGCGCGTACCTGCTGTCGCTCCTCGCTCCCGGACGCTCCTCCGGACCGGAGGCGATCTTCGCCGAGATCGACCGGCTGGAGCAGCGGCTCGGGCAGGTCGGTCAGCGGCATGCGGCGCAGGTGCGCGGCCGGCTCCGGTCTCTGCTCAACACCTGGGAGAGCGCCGGCAAGGACGACGCGGAAGACGGCGCCGCCGAGCTGACGGCGGCGGACCTGGACGACATGTTCGACATCATCGACGACGAGCTGGGCTTGTCCTGATGGGATGGGTGTGACGTGGACGAAGGCAAGACACTCCAATACCTCAAGCGGCTCACCACCGAGCTGCGGGACACCCGCCAGCGACTGCGTGACGTGGAGGAGAGCAGTCGCGAGCCCCTTGCGGTGGTGGGCATGGCCTGCCGGTATCCGGGCGGTGTGCGGACACCGGAGCAGCTGTGGCAGCTGGTCGTCTCCGAGCGGGACGCCATCGGCGGCTTTCCCACCGACCGCGCCTGGGACATCGAGGCGATGCGGTCGGCGCGTCCGGGTGACACCGGCAGCAGCAGCACGCTGCAGGGCGGCTTCCTGTACGACGCGGCGGAATTCGACGCGGAGTTCTTCGGCATCTCGCCACGCGAGGCCGTGTCGATGGACCCGCAGCAGCGGTTGCTGCTGGAGACCGCGTGGGAGGCGGTCGAGGGCGCCCAGATCGATCCCGGCTCGCTGCGGGGCAGCCCCACCGGCGTCTTCGCCGGCATCATGTACCACGACTACGCCTCTCGGCTGGCGCGGATCCCGGATGTCGCGGAGGGATACCTCGGCACCGGCAACTCCGGCAGCATCCTGTCCGGCCGTATCGCCTACACGCTCGGTCTGGAGGGACCGGCCGTCACAATCGACACCGCCTGTTCCTCGTCACTGGTGGCCCTGCACCTCGCCGCGCAGGCGCTGCGGCGGGGCGAGTGCTCGCTGGCGCTGGTCGGAGGCGTGACCGTGATGGCCAGCCCTGCGCCGTTCATCGACTTCAGCAAGCAGCAGGGGCTTTCGTCGGACGGCCGGTGCAAGGCCTTCGCCGACTCCGCCGACGGCACCGGCTGGGCGGAGGGCGCCGGCCTGCTGCTCGTGGAACGGCTGTCGGACGCCCGGCGCAACGGTCATCCGGTGCTGGCGGTGGTGCGCGGTTCCGCGGTGAACCAGGACGGCCGTTCGAACGGCCTCACCGCGCCCCATGGTCCGTCGCAGCAGCGTGTCGTACGCGACGCCCTGATCGACGCGGGGCTGCGGCCCGACCAGATCGATGCGGTGGAGGCGCACGGCACCGGGACCCGGCTGGGCGACCCCATCGAGGCGCAGGCGTTGCTGGCCGCCTATGGCCAGGACCGCGAACAGCCGCTGTGGCTGGGCTCGGTGAAATCGAACATCGGTCACACCCAGGCCGCCGCGGGTGTGGCGGGTGTGATCAAGACGGTGATGGCGATGCGGCACGGTGTGCTGCCCCGTACCCTGCACGTCGACGTTCCGACCACGGAAGTCGACTGGAGCTCCGGCGCCGTTTCCCTGCTCACCGAGTCGGTCGCCTGGCCGCGGCGGGACGGGACACGCAGGGCGGGTGTGTCGTCGTTCGGCTTCAGCGGGACGAACGCGCACGTCATCCTGGAGCAGCCGGCCACGGCCGATGAGCCGGCCGAGAACGCGGGTTCCCCCCTGCCCGTGATCCCTTGGGTCCTCTCCGCGCGCGACGAGCACGCGCTGCGTGATCTGGCGACCGGACTCGGGAAGACCGTCGCGGACGGCGCCTCGGCGCTCGACATCGGTTACACGCTCGCCACCGCCCGTACGCCCTTCGAGCATCGAGCCGTGGTGCTGGCGCGCGATTCCGAGGAGGGGGGCCAGGCGCTCGCGGCGCTCGCCCGTGGTGAGGCCCATCCCGCGGTGGTCACCGGACGCGCGTCCGGCGAGGGCACTCTGACCATGGTCTTCTCCGGCCAGGGC
>NZ_BAABKC010000035.1:0-4910 GCF_039543625.1 Streptomyces similanensis
CGACTCCGCCAACAACCCCGACGCCATCCCCACCCACTGCGCCCCCTGCCCCGGAAACACGAACACGACACCGGTGTCACCCTGGGCGGGGGACGGCACGGAGGTGTCCTCGGCGAGGGCCGCGAGGCGCTCCACCGCTTCCGTGCGGGTGCCGGCGACCACGACGCCGCGGTGGTCGAACGGCGTGCGTGCGGTGAGGGAGAGGGCGATGTCGTGCAGCACGGCGTCGGGGCGGCTCTCCAGGAAGGCGGCGAGCTGCCTCGCCTGGGCCCGCAGGGCGTCGGGGGTCTTGCCGGACAGGGGCAGCGGTACGGTGCCGTGCGGCACGGTCCGTTCGGTGGCAGGGCGAGCGGGCTCGGTGGGTGCGGTGGCCTCGGGGTCGGCGGGGTCCGCCGGAGCGGGCTCCGCGGGTGCGGGCCGCGCGGATTCGATGACGACGTGGGCGTTGGTGCCGCTGAGGCCGAAGGAGGACACTCCGGCGCGCCGCGGCGCGTCCCGCTCGGGCCACTCCCGCGCCTCCGTCAGCAACTCCACCCCGCCCGACGACCAGTCCACCTCAGGAGTCGGAGCGTCCACGTGCAACGTCCTCGGCATCACACCGTGCCGCATCGCCTCCACCATCTTGATCACACCCGCCACACCCGCAGCCGCCTGCGCATGACCGATGTTCGACTTCAACGACCCCAGCCACAACGGCGACCCCTCCGCACGCCCACGGCCATACGTGGCCAACAACGCCTGCGCCTCGATCGGATCACCCAACGACGTACCCGTACCATGCGCCTCCACCACATCCACATCCACGGCCGACAACCGGGCGTTCTCCAACGCCTGCCGGATCACACGCTGCTGCGAGGGGCCATTGGGCGCGGTCAGACCATTGGACGCCCCGTCCTGGTTCACCGCGCTGCCCCGCACCACCGCGAGAACCTCACGACCGTTGCGGCGGGCGTCCGACAACCGCTCCAGCAGCAGCACACCCACGCCCTCGGAGAAGCCGGTGCCGTCGGCGCCCGCGGCGAAGGCGCGGCACCGGCCGTCCGGGGAGAGGCCGCGCTGCCGGGAGAACTCGACGAACATTTTGCTGTCGGCCATCACGGCGACGCCGCCCGCCAGGGCCATCTCCGATTCGCCGGTGCGCAGGGACTGCACGGCGAGGTGGATGGCGACCAGCGACGAGGAGCAGGCGGTGTCCACCGTGACCGCCGGGCCCTCCAGGCCGAGGGTGTAGGCGACGCGGCCCGTGGCGAAGCTGCCGGTGCTGCCACGCCCGATGTAGGCCTCCAGGTCCGCGGGGACCTGTCGTACGCGCGGGGCGTAGTCGTGGTGCATGACGCCGGTGTAGCAGCCGATTTTGCGGCCGCGCAGGGAGGCGGGGTCGATGCCGGCGCGTTCGAAGACCTCCCAGGAGGTCTCCAGGAGCAGCCGCTGCTGCGGATCCATCGCCAGCGCCTCGCGCGGGGAGATGCCGAAGAAGGAGGCGTCGAAACCGGCCACGTCGTCGAGGAAGCCGCCCTCACGGACGTAGGACTTGCCCGGTGCGTCGGGGTCCGGGTCGTAGATGCCCGCCAGGTCCCAGCCCCGGTCGGCCGGGAAGGGGGTGATGCCGTCGACGCCGTCGGCCACCAGCCGCCAGAGGTCCTCGGGGGAGGTCACCCCGCCCGGCAGCCGGCAGGCCATACCGACGATGGCGATGGGCTCCCACGCCTTCTCCTCGACCTCGCGCAGCCGGCGGGTGGCCTGACGCGCGGTGGTGACAGCCTTGTTGAGGTATTCGCGGTACTTCTTGTCGTCGGCCACGGGGAAGGTCAGCTCCTTGCGGGAAGTCTTCTGACGACGGGTGGGCAGCGGGGGGACGGCGGCGTCAGGAAGCGGTGAACTCGTTGTCGATGATGTCGAAGACCTCGTCGTCGGAGACCGACTCGAGATCGTCGTCCTCGTCCTGGGCGGTGTTCGGGGACCACTTGGCCAGCAGGACCTGCAAGGCGGCGGTGACCTGGGCGCGGACCGCCTGGTCGTCGGGGACGGCGGCGAGCGCGGTCCTGAGCTTCTCGGCCTCCGCGACCGCCGGGTGCACCGCGGGGCCGCCCTCGAAGGCGAGCGCCTCGTGCAGGTGGGCGGCGAGCACGGCCGGCGCCGCGTGGTCGAACAGGAGGGTGGCGGGCAGGCGCAGGCCGGTCGCCGCGGACAGTTTGTTGCGCAGTTCGACGGCGGTGAGCGAGTCGAAGCCCAGTTCTTGGAAGGCGCGGTCGGGGTGGACGGCGTGTGTGTCCTGATGGCCGAGGATGACGGCGGTCTCCGTGCGCACCAGGTCGAGCAGGGCCTCGGTCCGCGCGGCCTCGTCCAGGTCGGCCAGGCGCCGGCGCAGTGAGCCGGCCGTGGCGAAGTCGGCGCGCCGGGCGCGGGCCTCGGCCGCCGCGATGCGGCGGGCCTCGGGCACGCCCCCCAGGAGTGCGGAGGGCCGGCGAGCGGTGAAGGCCGGGTGGAACCGCTTCCAGTCGATGTGGGCGACGGTGAGGCCGCTCTGGCCTCCCGTCAGGGTCCGGTCCAGGGCGGTCAGCATCAGCTCCGGGCGGATCGCCTCGATGCCCTGGCGGCGCAGTTGCGCGGCCGAGGCGGCGTCGACCATGCCGCCGCCGGACCAGGCGCCCCAGGCGATGGAGGTGGCGGTGCGGCCGCGGCCGCGCCGGCGCCGGGCGAGGGCGTCGAGGTAGGCGTTGCCCGCGGAGTAGGCGCTCTGGCCGCCGCTGCCCCAGACGCCGGCGATGGACGAGAACACGATGAACGCGTCCAGGGGGGTGTCGGCGAGCAGGGCGTCGAGGTGGGCCGCCCCGGCCACCTTGGCCGCTACGACGGCGTGGAAGTCCTCGAGTGTCGTCTCCTCCAGGGTGCCGAAGCCGTTGACGCCGGCGGCGTGCACCACCGCGCGGACCGGGTCGCCGTCGGCCGCCAGTCGCGCCAGGAGCGCGGCGAGGGCCTGCCGGTCGGCGACGTCGACGGCGGCCACGGTGACCCGGGCGCCGGCCTCGGTGAGTTCGGCGGTCAGTTCCGCGGCGCCCGGGCTGTCGTCGCCGCGGCGGCTGACGAGGACCAGGTGTCCGGCGCCGCTCGCGGCCATCCGGCGGGCGACGTGCCCGCCGAGGGCTCCGGTGCCGCCGGTGATCAGCACGGTGCCGGTGGGCTGCCAGGGGGTCTCGTGCGGCTGCGGCCGGTACAGCTCCGTTCGCTCCAGGCGGCGGGCGAGGGTCGTCCCGGCGCGCAGGGCGAGTTGGTCCTCCTGTCCGCTGCCGCCGCCGAGCACGGTGGTGAGCCGGGCGCACGTCGCGTCGTCGAGGGTGGCGGGGAGGTCGATCAGGCCGCCCCAGCGGCCCGGGTGTTCGAGGGCGGCGACCTGTCCGAGACCCCAGAGGGCGGCCTGGTCGGCGCTGTGCACGAGGTCGGTGTCCTGGGTGCTGACCGCGCCCTGGGTGACCAGCCAGAGGGGCGCGTCGATCTCGGTGTCGCCGAGGGCCTGGACGAGGACGACGGTCGCCGCCAGGCCGCCGGTGACTCCGGGGTGGCCGGGGTGCGCGGACTCGTCCAGCGCGAGCAGGGACAGGACGCCCGTGATGGCGTCCAGGTCGGGCACCGTGCCGGTGAGGAGGTCGGCGAGGGCGTCGCGGGCGGTTCCGGCGACCGGCAGCGGGACGACGTCGGCGCCCCGGTCGCGGAGGGCGGTGAGGCATGCGGTGACGGTGCTGTCGTCCGCGTGGCCGGCGGGGACGGCGACCAGCCAGGTGCCGGTGGGCGCTGCCGCCGGGTCCGTGGTCTCGGCCTCGGTCCAGGTCGTGCCGTACACCCAGCCGTCCAGCCGGGAGGAGCCGGTCTCGCGGGCCAGCCGGGCGCCGGAGAGCTGTTCGGGGGTCACCTGGCGGCCGGTGAGACCGTCGACGCGGGCGACGGGGGCGCCCGTCTGGTCGGTCACGGTGACCTGCCAGGTCTCCTCGCCCGCGGGGACGAAGTGCGCCCGCAGCCGGGAGGCGCCCCGGTTCCACAGGGTGATGCCGTTCCAGGAGAAGGGCAGCCGGGGCAGGCCGGTGCCGTAGAGGAGCGGGGCGTGCAGCGAGGCGTCGAGGAGGGCGGGGTGCAGGGAGAAGCGTCCGGCGTCCTCCTGCTGCTGTTCGGGGAGTGCGACCTCGGCGAAGATCTCTCCGTCGCGGGTCCACACGGCGCGCAGTCCTTGGAAGGCGGGACCGTACTCGTAGCCGCGTTCGGCCAGGCCGGCGTACGCGGACGCGGTGTCCACGGGTGCGGGGGTGGCGCCGGCCGGCGGCCAGGCGAGCACGGGCTCGGCGGATTCCAGGTCCTCGGGGACGAGGGTGCCGGCGGCGTGGCGTGTCCAGCCGGGTTCGTCGTCCTCGGGGCGGGAGTGCACGGAGACGGCGCGGCGTCCGGACTCGTCGGGGGCGGCGATCTCGACGCGGACCTGGATGCCGCCCTCCTCGGGGAGGATGAGGGGTGCCTCGATGACGAGTTCTTCCAGGGAGCCGCAGTCGGCCGCGGCGCCGGCGGTGAGGACGAGGTCGACGAAGCCGGTGCCGGGGAGCAGGGCGGTGCCCCAGACGGCGTGATCGGCGAGCCAGGGGTGGGTGCGCAGGGACCAGCGGCCGGTGAAGGCGAGGCCGCCGGTTCCGGGCAGTTCCACGGCGGCGCCGAGGAGGGGGTGTTCGCAGGCGGCGAGGCCGGCGGAGGAGACGTCGCCCTCGGCGCGCCCGGTCTTCAGCCAGTAGCGCTGGTGTTGGAAGGGGTACGTCGGCAGCTCCACCACCCGCGCGGCGGACGCGTCGAACGCCGCCCCCCAATCGACGTCCACACCCCCCGCATACACCTCACCCACCGACCGCAGGAACCGCTCCACACCCCCCTCACCA
>NZ_BAABKC010000036.1:0-52017 GCF_039543625.1 Streptomyces similanensis
CGACTCCGCCAACAACCCCGACGCCATCCCCACCCACTGCGCCCCCTGCCCCGGAAACACGAACACGACTTCCTCGGCGCGGACTCGGGGCGCGGTGTCGGGCGCGACGGCGAGGGCCGCCAGGCGCTCCACCGCTTCCGTGCCGGTGCCGGCGACCACGGCCGCGCGGTGCGGGAAGGGGGTCCGGGTGGTCAGCAGCGACAGGGCGACGTCGTGCAGCGGGGTGCCGGGGTGGGTGCGGAGGTGGTCGGCGAGGGAGGCCGCCCGGGCGCGCAGGGCGTCGGGGGTCTTGCCGGACAGGACGAGCGGGACGACGCCGCCGGGGGCGGTGCGGGCCGCGGCGGGCGTCTCGGGGGGCTCGGCGGGCCGGGCCTGCTCCAGGATGATGTGGGCGTTGGTGCCGCTGATGCCGAAGGAGGACACTCCGGCGCGCCGCGGCGCGTCCCGCTCGGGCCACTCCCGCGCCTCCGTCAGCAGCTCCACCCCGCCCGACGACCAGTCCACCTCAGGAGTCGGAGCGTCCACGTGCAACGTCCTGGGCAGCACACCGTGCCGCATCGCCTCCACCATCTTGATCACACCCGCCACACCCGCAGCCGCCTGCGCATGACCGATGTTCGACTTCAACGACCCCAGCCACAACGGCGACCCCTCCGCACGCCCACGGCCGTACGTGGCCAACAACGCCTGCGCCTCGATCGGATCACCCAACGCCGTACCCGTACCATGCGCCTCCACCACGTCCACCTCCGCGGCCGACAACCGGGCGTTCTCCAACGCCTGCCGGATCACACGCTGCTGCGAGGGGCCATTGGGCGCGGTCAGACCATTGGACGCCCCGTCCTGGTTCACCGCGCTGCCCCGCACCACCGCGAGAACCTCACGACCGTTGCGGCGGGCGTCCGACAACCGCTCCAGCAGCAGCACCCCCACGCCCTCGGCCCAGGCGGTGCCGTCCGCAGCGGCGGCGAACGCCTTGCAGCGTCCGTCGACGGACAGGCCGCGCTGGCGGGAGAACTCCACGAAGGCGCCCGGGGTCGACATCACGGCCACGCCGGCGGCGAGCGCGAGCGAGCACTCTCCGGAGCGCAGTGCCTGTGCGGCGAGGTGGATCGCCACCAGGGACGAGGAGCAGGCGGTGTCCACCGTCACCGCGGGGCCCTCCAGGCCGAGGGTGTAGGCGACGCGGCCGGAGACCACGCTGCCCGCGCCGCCGGTGAGGACGTAGCCCTCCGTCTCCTGGGATCCGGTGCCCATGCGGGGGGCGTACTCCTGTCCGGCGACGCCGGTGAAGACGCCGACGCTCTCGCCCTTGAGCGTGGCGGGATCGATCCCGGCGCGTTCCAGGGTCTCCCAGGAGGTCTCCAGGAGCAGCCGCTGCTGCGGGTCCATCGCCAGCGCCTCGCGCGGGGAGATCTCGAAGAAGGGCGCGTCGAAACCGGCCACGTCGTCGAGGAAGCCGCCTTCGCGGACGTAGGACTTGCCGGACGCGTCCGGGTCGGGGTCGTAGAGGGCGTCGAGGTCCCAGCCGCGGTCCGCCGGGAAGGCGCCGACGGCGTCGGCGCCCGCGGACACCAGCCGCCACAGTCCCTCGGGCGAGGTCACGCCGCCCGGCAGCCGGCAGCCCATGGCCACGATGGCGAGGGGTTCGGTGCGCCGGCCCTGTTCCTCGCGCAGCTTCTCCCGCGTCTGCCGCAGTTCGGCCGAGACCCGCTTGAGGTAGGTGAGCGCCTTCTCGTCGGTGGTCATGGAACCTGTTCCCCTCTTCCGGACGGCGTGGCGGGTCAGCCGAGCCCGAGTTCGTTGTCGATGAAGGCGTAGACGTCGTCGGCGGTGGCGGTTTCGAGCTGTCCGGCCGGGTCGGTGCCCTCGGTGGCGCCGCCGCCGAGGGCGGCCTCTTCGAGGCGTGATCCGAGGAATCTGAGCCGGGAGTGGATGCCGGAGTGCGCCAGTTCCTCGGTCAGCAGGGCGTCGAGCGCCGTCTCCAGCGCGTCGAGTTTGGCCGCGACGGGGTCGGATCGCTGGTCGAGGGTCTTGAGCAGGTAGTCGGCGAGGACGGTGGGGGCCGGGTAGTCGAACACGGCCGTCGAGGGCAGCCGGGTGCCGGCGGCCCTGCCGAGGCGGTTGCGCAGTTCCACCGCGGTCAGCGAGTCGAACCCGGCCTCCTTGAAGGGGCGGTCGGGCGGCACGAGTGAGGCGTCGGCGTGGCCCAGGACGGTCGCGGCCTCCTTGCGGACCACGTCCAGGACGCGTGCGGTCCTCTCGTGCGCGGGAAGTGCCGCGAGTTGTTCGGCGAGGGTGCTCGCGGGGGCGGCGCCGGTGGCGGCGGCGCGGCGGGGGGTCCTGACGAGTGCGCGCAGCATCGGGGGGAGCCCGCCGGTGGCGGCCCGGCCCCGGAGCACGCTCGGGTCGAGCCGGGCCGGCGCCAGGGCGGGTTGTCCGGCGGTGAGGGCGGCGTCGAGGAGGGCCAGGCCCTCCTCGGCCGTCAGCCCGAGCATGCCGTCGCGTTCGGTGCGCCGCAGGTCGGTCTCGGCGAGGGCGCCGGTCATGTCGCTGGCGTGGGCCCACAGGCCCCAGGCGAGTGACACAGCGGGCAGTCCCTCGCTGTGGCGGAGGCGGGCGAGCCCGTCGAGGAAGGAGTTGGCCGCCGCGTAGTTGGCCTGCCCGGGGTTGCCGAGGACGCCGGCGGCCGAGGAGAACAGCACCCAGGCGGCGAGGTCGAGGTGGCGGGTCAGCTCGTGCAGGTTCAGGGCGGCGTCGGCCTTGGGCCGCAGGACGGTGGCCATCCGCTCGGGGGTGAGCGCGCCGAGCACTCCGTCGTCGATGACGCCCGCGGTGTGCACCACGGCGGTCAGGGGCGCCGTCGCGGGGACGGAGTCCAGCAGCCGGGCCAGGGCGTCGCGGTCGGCGGCGTCGCAGGCCGCGACGGTCACGGTCGCCCCGCGGGCGGTGAGGTCGGCGGCCAGCTCGCGGGCGCCGGGTGCGTCGGGGCCGCGCCTGCCGGCGAGCAGCAGGTTGCGGACGCCGTGTTCGGTGACGAGGTGGCGGGCGACGAGTGCGCCGAGGGAGCCGGTGCCGCCGGTGATCAGGACGGTGCCCTCGGGGTCGGGCCGGTGCGGCAGGGTCAGTACGGCCTTGCCGATGTGGCGTGCCCTGCTGAGGTGCCGGAAGGCGTCCGGGGCCTGCCGTACGTCCCACGCGGTGACGGGCAGCGGGGTGAGGTCGCCGCTCTCGAAGAGGCCGGCGAGTTCGTCGAGCAGCTCCCGGATCCGGTCGTCGTCCGCCTCGGCGAGGTCGTAGGCCCGGTAGTCCACGCCGGGGAAGCGTTCGGCGGTCTCGGTGGCGTCGCGGACGTCGGTCTTGCCCATCTCCAGGAAGCGGCCGCCGCGCGGCAGCAGGCGCAGGGAGGCGTCCACGAACGCGCCGGTCAGCGCGTCGAGGACGACGTCCACACCGCGACCGCCGGTGCTGTCCAGGAAGTGCTGTTCGAAGGCGGTGGTGCGGGAGTCGGCGATGTGCGCGTCGTCGAGTCCCTGGGCGCGCAGGGTGTCCCGTTTGCCGGCGCTGGCGGTGCCGTAGACGTCGGCGCCCAGGTGACGGGCTATCTGGACGGCGGCCATGCCGACGCCGCCGGCCGCGGCGTGGATCAGGACGCTCTCGCCGGTCCGCAGGCCGGCCAGGTCGCGCAGGCCGTAGAGGGCGGTGAGGAACGCGATGGGGGCGGCGGCGGCCTGGGCGAAGGTCCATCCGGCGGGGATCCGGACCAGTCTGCGGTGGTCGGTCACGGCCTCCGGGGCGATCGCCGCGCCGGGGAACAGGCCCATGACCCGGTCGCCGGGCGACAGGCCGGTCACGCCGGGGCCGGTCGCCAGGACGATGCCGGAGCCCTCGCCGCCGATCGCCGCCCGGCCCGGGTACATGTCCAGGGCGATCATGACGTCGCGGAAGTTGAGGCCGGCGGCGCGGACGGCCACGCGGACCTGGCCGGGGCCGAGCGGGCCGGGCTCGGGGTCCGGCACGAGGGCCAGGTTCTCCAGGGTGCCGGGCCCGGTGGTGTCCAGGTGCCAGGCGCCGTCGGGGACCGTCAGGCCGGTGGCGGTGGCGCGGACGAGGCGGGGTACGGACGTCTCGCCGTGGCGTATCGCGAACTGCGTCTCCTCCAGGGCGGCAGCCGCCGCCGGGATGCCGGTGAGGACGTCGCGGGAGGCGTCGTGTCCGTCGACGTCGGCGAGGACGACGCGGTCGGGGTTCTCGGACTGGGCGGAGCGCACCAGGCCCCAGACCGCCGCGCCCGCCGGGTCGGTGACGCTCTCGCCGTCGCGGACGGCGACGGCGCCCCTGGTGACCACCAGCAGCCGTGCGCTCTCGTCGCCGGGCTCGGCCAGCCATGCCTGGAGGTCCCCCAGCACGCGGGAGGTGAGTGCGCGCACGTCCTCGGCCGTGGTGCCGTCGCCGGTGGCGTCGAGGACGCGCAGGCCGTCCAGTCCGCCGGCGCGCGCCGTGACCGGCAGGGCCGTCCACTCCGTGCGGAACAGGGACGCGTGTCCGGTGTCGGCGGCCGGGCGCAGTCGTTCGGCGGCGACGGGGCGCAGGACGAGGGAGTCGACGTCGGCGACCGGGGCTCCGGCGGCGTCGGTGAGGCGCAGGGACACCGCGTTCTCCCCGGCCGGGGTGAGCCGGACCCGCAGGGCCTTGGCGCCCGAGGCGTGCAGCCGTACGCCGTTCCACGCGAAGGGCAGCAGACGCCTTCCGTCGCCGGGTTCGGCGACGCCGCCCAGGGCGGTGGGGTGCAGCGCGGCGTCGAAGAGGGCCGGGTGCAGGCCGAACCGGTCGGCTTCGGCGTGGTGTTCGTCGGCCAGGACGACGTCGGCGAGGATCTCGTCGCCGAGGGTCCAGGCCGCGCGCAGGCCCTGGAAGGCGGGGCCGTACTCGTAGCCGGCCTCGGCGCGTTCCCGGTAGAAGTCCGTGACGGGTACGGGCGTGGCGTTCGCGGGGGGCCAGGGGGCCTGGTCGGTGCCGGGCGCGTCGTCGGGGTCCGTCGGCGCCAGGACCCCGCTCGCGTGGCGTGTGTACGGGGTGTCGGCGCCGTCGGGGCGGGAGTGGACGGTGACGGGGCGGTCGCCGCGCTCGTCGGGGGCGCCGACGTGGACGCGGACGCGGACCGCGCCGTCGGCGGGGAGCGCCAGGGGCGCGTCCAGGACGAGTTCGCGGACGGTGCCGTGGCCGACCTCGTCGCCGGCCCGGACGGCCATCTCCACCAGGGCCGTGCCGGCCAGCAGGACGGTGCCGCCCACCGCGTGGTCGGCGAGCCACGGCCGGTCGGCCTGGGACAGGCGTCCGGTGAAGGTGACCGCACCGGCCTCGGGCAGGTCCACGGCCGCGGTGAGCAGCGGGTGGCCGGAGGCGGTGATGCCCGCGGCGCGCAGGTCGCCGGGGGAGGTGGCGTCGAGCCAGTAGCGCCGGTGCTGGAAGGCGTAGGTCGGTACGGGGGTGCGGCGGGCGCCGCTGCCGGTGAACAGGGCGGGCCAGTCGACGCGGGCGCCCCGGGTGTGCGCGCGGGCGACGGCCGCGAGCAGCGTCCTCGGCTCCGGCCTCCCGTCGCGCAGTGCGGGCACGCAGTCGACGTCCTCGGGCAGGCAGTCCCGTGCCATGGCGGTCAGTACGCCTCCGGGACCGAGTTCGAGCACGGTGCTGACGCCCTGTTCGCGCAGGGTGCGCAGGCCGTCGGCGAAGCGGACCGTGCCGCGGGCGTGGCGCACCCAGTACTCGGGGGCGCACAGCTCGGCGGGGTCGGCGAGGGCGCCGGTGAGGTTGGAGACGACGGGCAGGGCGGGGGTGTGGAAGGCGAGTCCGGCGGCGACCTCCCGGAACGCGCCGAGCATCGGCTCCATGCGCGGCGAGTGGAAGGCGTGCGAGACGCGCAGCCGCTTGGTCTTGCGGCCGCGGGCCGCGAAGGCGGCGGCCACGGCCTGGACGGCCCGCGTGTCACCGGAGAGGACCACGGCGTCGGGGCCGTTGAGCGCGGCGACGGCGACCGCGTCGGTGAGTTCGGCGCGGACCTCGTCCTCGGTGGCCTGGACGGCGATCATGGCGCCGCCCTCGGGCAGCCGCTGCATCATCGCGCCGCGGGCGGCGACCAGTTCCGCGGCGTCCGCCAGGGACCACACGCCCGCCACGTGGGCGGCGGCGAGTTCCCCGACGGAGTGTCCGGCGACCAGGTCGGGGCGCACGCCCCAGGACTCGACCAGCCGGTAGAGGGCCACGCCCACGGCGAACAGGGCCGGCTGGGTGTAGGCGGTCCGGTCGAGCAGGGCGGCGTCCGGGGTGCCGGGCGGGGCGAGGACGACCTCGCGCAGCGGGCGGTCGAGGCGGCGGTCCACCGCGGCGCAGACCTCGTCGAGGGCGCGGGCGTACACCGGGAAGGTCTCGTACAGTTCGCGGCCGGTTTCGGGCCGCTGCGCACCCTGGCCGGAGAAGACGACGGCGAGCCCGCCGCCGGTGGCGGTGCCGGTCGTGCCGTCACCGGCGGCGAGCGCGGCCAGGTCGCCGCGGGCCTCCTCCGGAGAGCCGGCGACCACGACCGATCGGTGCGCGAAGGCGGCGCGGCCGCTGAGGGTGAGGGCGACGTCGGCCAGGGCGGGTGCGGGCCGCGCGTCGAGCAGGGCCGCGACCCGCCCGGCCTGGGCCCGCAGGGCCTGCGGGGACTTGGCGGAGAGGACGAGCGGGACGAGCCCTTCGGGCAGGGCGCGCTCCGGCGCGTGCGGCGACTCCGGTCCGTCGGCGGGCCGCGTGCCCCGCAGCCCGCCGACGGAGTTGGGGGTTTCCCCGGCGGGGTGCGGGGCGGGTCCCCCGACGGCTGAGTGGGGGGTTTCCTCGGCGGGGCGCGCGGCGGATTCCGCAACGGCGGAGTGGGGGGCTTCCCCGGCGGGACGCGCGGCGGATTCCCCGACGGCTGAGTGGGGGGCTTCCCCGGCGGGACGCGCGGCGGATTCCCCGACGGCTGAGTGGGAGGTTTCCCCGGCGGGGGGCGCGGCGGGTGTTCCGGTGGGAGACACGACCGGTTCCCCGGCGGGAGGCACCGCGGTTATCCCGGCGGGTGCCCCGGCCGGGCTCGCGACAGGTCCCCCGGCAGGATGCGCGGCAGGCACCCCGGCCGAACCCGCGACAGGCACCCCGGCAGGCTGCGCGGCAGGCACCCCGGCCGAACTCGTGGCGGTGCCCCCGGTGGGGTTCGCCGCGGGGCTCGTGTCGGGCTCAGTGGTGGGCTGTTCGAGGAGGACGTGGGCGTTGGTGCCGCTGATGCCGAAGGAGGACACGCCGGCGCGGCGAGGGCGCCCGGTCTCCGGCCAGTTCCTCGCCTCGGTGAGCAGTTCGACCGCGCCGCTGGTCCAGTCCACCTCGGGCGTCGGGGCGTCGACGTGCAGGGTCTTGGGCAGTACGCCGTGGCGCATCGCCTGCACCATCTTGATCACGCCTGCCACACCGGCGGCGGCCTGGGTGTGGCCGATGTTGGACTTGAGGGAGCCGAGCCACAGCGGGTGGCCGTCGGCGGGCCGTTGCCGGCCGTAGGTGGCCAGCAGGGCCTGTGCCTCGATGGGGTCGCCGAGGGCGGTCCCCGTGCCGTGCGCCTCGACGGCGTCGATGTCGGCGGGGGTCAGGCCGGCGTTGGCGAGGGCCTGGCGGATGACGCGTTGCTGGGCGGGGCCGTTGGGCGCGGTCAGCCCGTTGGAGGCGCCGTCCTGGTTCACGGCGGTGCCGCGTACGACGGCGAGGACCTCGTGGCCGTTGCGGCGGGCGTCCGACAGCCGCTCCAGCAGGAGCAGACCCACGCCCTCGGACCAGTTGGTGCCGTCCGCGGCGGCGGCGAACGCCTTGCAGCGTCCGTCGGCGGCGAGGCCGCGCTGCCGCGAGAACTCCACGAAGCTGCCCGGCGTCGCCATCACCGCGACACCGCCGGCCAACGCCAGGGAGCACTCTCCGGCGCGGAGCGCCTGGGCGGCCAGGTGCAGGGCGACCAGGGAGGAGGAGCACGCCGTGTCCACCGTCACCGCGGGGCCCTCGAAGCCGAAGGTGTAGGAGACCCGGCCGGAGGCGACGCTGCCCGCGCCGCCGACGCCGAGGTAGCCCTCGATCTCCTTGGCGGGCCGCGGCGCCCGGGTGGTGTAGTCGTGGTACATGACGCCGGCGAAGACCCCGACGTCCGTGCCGCGCAGGGCGGTCACGTCCAGGCCGGCGCGCTCCAGGGTCTCCCAGGACGTCTCCAGGAGCAGCCGCTGCTGCGGGTCCATGGCCAGCGCCTCGCGCGGGGAGATCCCGAAGAACTCGGCGTCGAAGCCGGCCACGTCGTCGAGGAAGCCGCCCACCGTGACGTAGGAGGTTCCGGCGGCGTCGGGGTCGGGGTCGTACAGCTCCGCCAGATTCCAGCCCCGGTCGGCCGGGAACGGGGAGCGGCCGTCGGCGCCGTCGGCGACCAGTCGCCACAGGTCCTCGGGCGACGTGATGCCGCCCGGCAGCCGGCAGCCCATCGAGACGATGGCGATCGGCTCGTCGCGGACCGCGGCGGCGGACGGGGCCGGTACGTCGTCCAACTCGCCGTAGACCTCGCCCAGCAGCCGCCGCGCCAGGGCGGCCGGGGTGGGGTGGTCGAAGGCGCTGGTGGCGGGGAGCCGCAGTCCGGTGGCGGTGGCGAGCCGGTCCCGCAGGGCGACGGCCATGACGGAGGTGAACCCCAGCTCCTTGAAGGCCCGGTCGGCCGGGACGTCCTCGGTGCCGGTGCGGCCGATGACCGCGGCGACCTCGGTGCGGACGAGTCGCAGCAGGGTCGGCTCCCGCTCCGGTGCGGGCAGACTGTCCAGGCGGCCGCGCAGTTCCGGGGTCCCGGCGGGTGCCTGCCGGGTGGTGGTGTCGATCAGTCCGCGCAGCGGTGCGGGGACCGGGCCGCCGAGCAGGGCGGCGTTGTCGAGGCGCATCACGACGAACGCGGCCTCGTCGGCGCCGTGCGCGGCGTCGAACATCATCAGGGCCTGCTGCTCGGTGAGTTCACCGGCCGCGAAGGGGACGGCGCCGCGGGCCGCGCCGTCCGGCCAGGGCCCCCAGGCCAGGGACAGCGCGGGCAGCCCGTGGGCGCGCCGGTGGTGGGCGAGTGCCTCCAGCCCGGCGCTCTCGGCCGCGATGTCCTCGGCGCCGGGGGCGCCCAGGACGCCGAGGGGCGAGGCGCACAGCACGAAGGCGGTCAGGTCGCGGTCGGCGGTCAGGTCGTGCAGGGCGTGCGCCGCCGCGGACGCGGCACCGCTTCCGGTGATCTCCTCCGCGTGCACGACGGCGGTCAGCGGCGGTCGGTCGCCGTCCGCCAGCAGTGCGGCGAGCGCGGCGCGGTCGGCCGGGTCGCACGCGGCGGCGGTGGCGCGGGCGCCGTTCCCGGCGAGTTCGGCGCACAGGGCCCGCACCTTCTCGTCGCCCTGTCCGGGCTGGTGGGCCAGCAGCAGGTGGCGGGCGTCGTGGGCGGTCACGAGGTGGCGGGCGAGCGCGGCGCCCTGGGCGGTGGCGGCACCGGTGATCAGGACCGTCCCGTCCGGCTCGAACAGCGCGCGCGGCGGCTCCTCGCGGTCCATGGAGACGCGGGCGAGGCGCGGCAGCAGGACGACGCCGGAGCGGACGGCGAACTGAGGCTCACCGCCCCGCACGGCCGCGACCAGGGGCCGGGCGCCGTCGTCGCCGAGGCCGTCGGTGTCGAGGTCGGCGAGCACGAGCCGGCCCGGGTGGGTGCTCTGGAGCGCGCGGACCAGGCCCCACAGCGGGGTGTGCGCGGGGTCCCTGACGTCCTCGCCGTCGCCGGCGGCCACGGCACGCCGGGTGAGGACGACGAGTGTGACGTCCGGGTCGCGGTCGTCGGCCAGCCAGTGGTGGAGGGAGGTGACGAATTCCTCGATGCCCGCCGCGGAGTCGTAGGCGGTGCGGTCCACGAGGAGGACGCCGGGGCCGCCGTGGGCGGTGCGGGCGGCGGCGAGGTCGGTGTGGACCGCGCAGGGCACGCCGGTGTCCGCCAGGGCGGCCGACAGGCCGAGCGCGTCGGAGCCCGCCAGTGCCCAGCCGTCCGGCTCGTCCGGGGCTCCGCCCTGGGGGAGCAGGGAGCTGGGTATCCAGTCGACGCGGAACAGCGCGTCGTACAGGCCGCTGCTGGTGGCGCGCAGCCGGGCGGGCGTCTCCAGCAGCCGGTGCCGGATGATCTTGCCGGAGGCGGTGCGCGGGATCGCCTCGATCTCGTACAGCTCCTCGGGCACCTTGAAGTAGGAGAGCCGCTCGCGGCATTCGGCGAACAACCGTCCTGTGTCGGGTCCTTGGGGCCCGGGGACGATGAACGCGACCGGCACCTCGCCCAGCACGTCGTGCGGTTTGCCGACCACGGCGACGTCGGCGACGCCGGGCACGGCGCGCAGGACCTCCTCCACCTCGCCGGGGTGGATGTTCTCCCCCGCGCGGATGATGAGTTCCTTCTTGCGGCCGGTGATGGTGAAGTAGCCGGCCTCGTCGCGGCGGGCCAGGTCCCCGGTGCGGTACCAGCCGTCGTGGAAGGCGGCCGCGGTGGCCTCGGGCTGGTTGTGGTAGCCGGCCATGACGCTCGGCCCGCGTACCCACACCTCGCCCTCCCGGCCGTCGGTGACGTCCTCGCCGGTGCCGGTGTCCACCAGGCGGACTCCCAGGCCCAGCACGGGCAGGCCGCAGGAGCCCTCGACGCGGGCGCCGGAGGGCCAGTTGACGGTGATGGAGCCGCAGGTCTCGGTGGAGCCGTAGGCGTCGATCAGGGGCACGCCGAAGACGCGCTCGAACGATCGGCGCAGCGAGGCGGTGGTGACCGCGCCGCCGACCAGGGCGACGCGCAGTCCGGGCGCGGTGAAGCCGCGGTCGCGTGCCGCGTCGAGCAGGTAGTGCAGCAGGGTGGGGACGCCGGCCAGGAAGGTGGCGCGTTCCTCGTCCAGCGCGGTGAGCACGTCCTCGGCGGACAGGCCGTCGACGATGCGGGCGCTGGCGCCCACGGCCACCACGGCCAGCACGCAGGCGATGTGGGAGAGGCTGTGGAAGAGGGGCAGCGGCCAGACGACGCGGTCCTCGGGGCCGAGTCCGGGCACCGGCACGTAGCAGGCGGCCACCGACCACAGGCAGTTGCGCTGGGTGGAGAGCACGCCCTTGGGCCGGCCGGTGGTGCCGGAGGTGTAGAGCATCCACGCCAGGTCGTCCAGGCCCAGGTCGTCACGGGCCGGGGTGGCGGGTTCCCGGGTGGCGAACGACTCGTAGGCCAGGAAGCCCGGCGGCACCGGCTCGTCGCCGACCAGGACGACCGTCAGGTGCGGGCGCTCCGGCAGCAGGCGCCGCAGCTGTTCCACGTGCGGGTGGTCGGTGATGACCAGCCGGGCGCCGCTGTCGTCCAGGATGTGGGCGAGTTCCGCGTCGCTGCTCCGCGGGTTGACCGGGACGCCGATGGCGCCGGCCCGGGTGATGGCGTAGTAGCTCTCGACGATCTCGACCCGGTTGCCCAGGCAGACGGCCGCACGATCGCCCGGTTGCAGTCGCGACTCCGCCAGGTGCCCGGCCAGTCGGCGGGTCCGCAACTCCAGGTCGGCGTAGCTCACGCTCCGTCGGGCGTCCCTGTAGGCGACCTTGGCGCCGAAGCGCCGAGCCTGCTGGGTCAGCAGCTCGGGAAGCGGTCGGATCAGCTCCGTGCGCAACATGTCGTCGTGATCCCTCCGGGGCGACAGCAGACGGGCGGCCCGTAACGGCAGACGGTTCGCCCTGCTGGCCACAGTCTTCTGGTCCGGCGCTCGTCCTCACCCCCTCATCACCCCCCTACACCGCCCTAACTTGCGGAGTGACGAGAATTAATCAGCGCCTGTTTGGACCGGCGGACCGCCGGTATTAGGCTCCACCGCCGTACGGACGGCCGCCGGGTTATCGGACATCGGCCCGAAATACTTCTGTGATAAGCGGTCGACACATTCCCGCGAGCGCCCGGGGAGCGCAATTCCCTCGCCCGGCATTTCTCCCCGACGGCGAAACGGCAGGAAAAACGGGAAAACGGGAAAAGGGGACACACGTGGACATGACGGATTCAGCATCCCGGCGCACCCGTATCCGGGTGGAACTCGGAGAGCGTTCGTACCCGGTCGACATCGGGCCCGGGGTGCGGCACTCGCTGGCCGGGACGGTGGAGCGGCTGGGGGCGCGGCGCGCGGCGGTGGTCTCCGCCCGGCCGGACTCCTGGATCCCCGACTGCGGCGTGCCCACGCTGGTCGTCCGGGCCCGTGACGGCGAGCCGGACAAGACGCTCGGCGCCGTCGAGTCGCTGTGCCGGGAGTTCGTGCGCTTCGGCCTGACCCGTGACGACGTGGTCGTCTCCGTCGGCGGCGGCACCACGACGGACGTCGTGGGACTCGCCGCCGCGCTCTTCCACCGCGGCGTGCCCGTGGTGCATCTGCCGACCTCGCTGCTGGCGCAGGTGGACGCCAGTGTGGGCGGCAAGACGGCGGTCAACACACCCGAGGGCAAGAACCTCATCGGCGCCTACTGGCAGCCGAGCGCCGTGCTCTGCGACACCGACTACCTGGAGACCCTGCCGGAGCGGGAGATGCTCAACGGCTACGGGGAGATCGCCCGGTGCCACTTCATCGGCGCCGGCGACCTGCGGGGGCTGCCGCTGCCGGAGCAGATCGCGGCGAGCGTGGCGCGCAAGGCGTGGATCGTGTCCGCCGACGAGCGTGACACCGGCCTGCGCCATCTGCTCAACTACGGTCACACCCTGGGGCACGCGCTGGAACTGGCCACGGACTTCGGGCTGCGGCACGGCGAGGCGGTCGCGATCGGCACCGTGTTCGCGGGGCGGCTCGCCCGGGCCCTGGACCGGATCGACGAACGGCGGGCGGCGGAGCATCTGGAGGTGGTGCGCCACTACGGGCTGCCCCACGAGCTTCCCGAGGGCGTCGCACCGGCCCGGCTGATCGAGCTGATGCGGCTGGACAAGAAGGCGACGTCGGGGCTGACCTTCGTGCTGGACGGCACGGACGGCGCGGAGCTGGTACGGGATCTGCCGGCGGCCGTCGTCGCGCGGACGCTGGCGGAGATGCCGCGCGCGACGGCCTGAGCAGCGGCCCGCGCACAGTGCCCCCGCCGGCCCGGACGTCGAGTCCGCCCGGCCCGGACGTCGAGTCCGCGCGGCCCGCAGCCCGGACGTCGAGTCCGCGCAGCCCGGGCGGGAGACTCCGCGCGGGCCCGGACGGGGGACGCCGCGCGGGCCCGGACGGGGGACGCCGCGCGGGCCCGGACAGGGGACGCCGCGCGGCACGGACAAGAGACTCCGCGCGGGCCCGGACAGGGGACGCCGCGCGGCACGGACAAGAGACTCCGCGCGGCACGGACAAGAGACTCCGCCCGCCCCGGACGGCGACTCGGCGCGGCCCGGACGGGAGACTCCGCCCGCCGCGGTGGCACCGCGTCGGTCGCGGTGCCACCGCGGCGGGCGGTGAGCGGCGGGCGGTCGGCGGGGACGCCGCCGCCGCGATCCGACCGGGCTCAGTTCTCCGGTGGGGGGCCCTTGGCCAGCAGGATCGCCCCGTGCAGTGAGGAGAGTCCGCCGAGGCGCGCGGGTTCCACCGGGGGCGGCGGGTGCCCTGGGCGGCCCAGGCGCGTCACCTCCGCCGCGACCATGGCGGTGAAGCCGGGCAGGCCGCCGGCGAATCCGCCGCCGACCACGACCAGTGCCGGGCGCAGCAGTTCGCTCACCCCGACGGCGGCCGCGGCCAGCGCCGCGCAGCCCTCGCGTACGGCGTCGACGGCCCAGGGGGCACCGTCGGCGAGGGCCCGCGCCAGTTCGGCGAAGGTCACCTCGGCGCCGCGGGCGCGGGCGGCCCGGCGCAGTACGGCGGGTCCGGAGGCGACGGACTGCACACAGCCGCGGCGTCCGCAGTCGCAGCGTGCGGCGGACCGGTCCACGATCAGGTGGCCGATCTCGCAGGAGCCGCGTGAGGGGCCGGGCAGCAGCCGGCCGCCGCGGACGATCCCGCCGCCGACGCCGGTGCCGACGCCGAGGTACAGCAGATCGGGACGGTCCGCCGCGTGTGCCTCGGCGAGCGCGGCGACGTCGCCGTCGTCGGCGCAGACCACCTCCGTGGTGCCCGCGATCCGGCGCAGCGCGCCGCCGAGATCGAGGCCGGTCCAGCTCCGGCGGTTGGGCCAGGCGGTGACGACGCCCGCCGGGTCGAGGGTGGCGGGCATCGCCACTCCGACGCCCGCGAACCCGCCCGGGGCGCCGTCGCGCAGCCGCCGGACGTGCCGGGCGAGCAGGTCCAGGTCCGCCGCGGCGGACGCGGGCCGTTCCGCGGCACGCGGCCAGCGGAAGCCGGCCTCGCGTACGGTGCCGTCCGCGTGCTCCGCGCGCAGGGCGACCTTGCTGCCGCCCACGTCGATGCCGAGGTGGTGAGGGATGGCCGCCTCCTGCCGGGTCAGTGCCCGAGCTGGGCGGTGACGATCTCGGCGACCCGGCGGAGCACCCGTGGGCTGCTGAGCATCTCCTCGTGTCCGCAGCCCAGTTCGTGGCGCGCGATCTCGCCCGCGACGTACGGCGCCCAGGCCTCGCTGGAGGCCGCGTCGGCCACCGGGCTGGGTTCGGCGGCGAACAGGTGCATGGTGCCGCTGTACTTCTCGGGGGTGTGGGCCTTCCAGGCGCCGAGGTCGGTCAGCATGGTCCGGACGAAGGTCTCGGCCGCGCTCCTCCTGCCGTGCCAGGCGTAGTTGGTCGCCATGTCGGCGAACTCGGCGATGTCGTCGTAGCGCAGCGGGCGCTCGTACGCGGTGAGGTCCTTGCCGTTGATCAGCAGGATCAGCTCGATCAGGCCCTGCTCGTCACGGTCCTCCTTCTCCGTGATGTGGGGGTTGGTGTTGAACACGCCGAGGAATTCGATCTCCGCGCCGCGCTTCTGGAACTCGGCGGCGACGGCGTGGGCCAGTACGCCCCCGAAGGACCAGCCCAGGATGCGGTACGGCCCTTCGGGCTGGACGGCGCTGATGCGGTCCGCGTAGTCCGCCGCCATGGCCGCGATGGTGTCGACGGGAGTGTCGAGCTCCTGGAAGGTGTGCGACTGAAGGCCGTAGATCGGGTAGTCCAGGCTGAAGTGCTGGGCGAGCACCCCGTAGCACCAGGCGGTGCCGCCGAGGTGGCGCATGCAGAACAGGGGCCGTGCGGAGCCCTTGGTCATCAGCGGCAGCAGGACGTCGAAGGAGTCCTGGGGCTCCTCGCCGGTCAGCCGCCTGGACAGCTCGGCCGGCGTCGGGAACTCCACGAGCGTCCGGATCGGCAGCTCCAGGCCCATCTCGGAGCGCACCCGGGCGAGCAGCCGGGCCGCGAGCACCGAGGAGCCGCCGAGGTCGAAGAAGCTGTCCCGGGGCCCGACCTGCTCCTCGCCGAGCACCTCGGCGAAGAGCCGGCCGAGCAGCAGCTCCGACTGTGTGAGGTGCGTCTCGACCATGGCCGTCCGCGTGACGACGGGGGCCGGCAGCGCCTTGCGGTCGAGCTTGCCGTTGGGGGTGCGGGGGAACTCCGCCAGCGCCACCACGGCGGTCGGCACCATGTACGGGGGGAGGGTGTCCGCCACGAGGTCCCGCAGCTGTCCGCCGTCGGGCGTCCGGCCGGGGGCCGCCGTCACGTACGCCACCAGGCGCCGGTCGCCGGGCCGGTCCTCCCGGACCGTCGCGGCCGCCTGGGCGACGTCGTCGGACCGCTCCAGGGCTGCCTCGACCTCGCCGAGTTCCACCCGGAAGCCGTGCAGTTTCACCTGGTGGTCGGCGCGGCCCAGGTATTCCAGGGCGCCGTCCGCGCGCCGCCGCACCACATCGCCGGTGCGGTACATCAGCGCGCCGTCGGCGCCGGAGCGGTCGGGCAGGAAGCGTTCGGCGGTCAGCTCGGGCCGGTTGAGGTAGCCGCGGGCCACGCCCGCGCCGGCGATGAACAGCTCGCCCTCGGCGCCGGGCGGGACGGGCGCCCGCTCCTCGTCGAGGACGTACAGCCGGGTGTCGCGCAGGGGCGTGCCGATGACAGCCGCGTCCTCGGGGCGGGTGACCGGGTGCACCGTGGACCACACGGTGGTCTCCGTGGGCCCGTACCACTGGATGACCTCGGCGCCGAGGTCGAGCAGGGTCGCCGCCAGCTTCTCCGAGAGCGCCTCGCCGCCGATGAGGATGCGCAGGCCGCGCAGTACCGCGGGGCTGACGGTGGCCAGCATGTGCCAGTGGGTGGGGGTGGCCTGTGCGGTGCCGATCTCCCGGCGGCGGATCAGGTCGCCCAGCGCCTGCGGGTCCTGTCCGGTGGCGCGGGGCGCGATGACCGCGCGGGCGCCGGTGTAGTACGGCAGGAACAGCTCGGGCACCGACATGTCGAAGGTGGCGGTGGTGACCGACAGCATGCGGTCGCCGGGTCCCATGGACAGCCGCTCCCGCATCGCCTCCAGCAGGTTGTGCAGGGCGCGCACGGGGATCTCGACGCCCTTGGGGGTGCCGGTGGAGCCCGAGGTGTAGATGATGTAGGCGAGGTCTTCGGGACGCGGCGGGGCGGCGCGCTCGGCGTCGGTCAGATGCCCGGCGGGCAGCGCGGCCACCGTCGCGGCCGTCGCGGGGTCGTCCAGCACGATGCGGGGAACGCCCACGTCGGTGCGGTCGGCGTCGATGCGGGTCGAGGTCAGCAGGGCGACCGGCGCGGCGTCACGGATCTGGAAGGCCACGCGTTCGGCGGGGTGTTCCGGGTCGAGTGCGAGATAGGCCGCCCCGGCCTTGAGCACCGCCAGCAGCGTCACCAGCAGGTCCGTGGAGCGGGGCAGCATCACCGCGAAGACGCTGTCGGGTCCCGCTCCCCGGGCGACCAGGTGACGTGCGAGCCGGTTGGCCCGCTCGTGGGCCTCCCGGTACGTCAGCTCCACGCCCTCGCATTCGAGGGCCGTGAGGTCCGGGACGGAGTCCGCCCGCGCCTCCAGCGCCTGCACCAGCATGTTCCCCTCCACAGGGCTCGTACGGACTCTCGTCACGGCGCCGCTCAGACGGCCGGGGTGCGCATCCAGCGGTTCCAGTACGGCCGCCAGCCGTGCCGGTGCCAGAAGGGGGTGGATATCGGGTTGAACATCGCGTGGTAGCCGACCGCGGCGCCGACGCCCATGGCGTCCAGGTCGGCGTGCACGTGGTGGGCGAGGGAGGTGCCGATGCCCAGGCTGCGGTAGCCCTCCTTGACGGCCTGGCAGACCAGGTGCGCGACCGGGGCGGCGGTGATCTTCGTGGCGAGCCACGCCTGCTGCGGCTCGGAGAAGTCCTCGCCCCGGTGCATGCCGACGATCGCGCCCTCGTACTCGGCGACCCAGATCAGCGGGTCGTCCCGCTTGAACGACGCGCTGATCTCCTCGCGCAGCAGCGCCTCGGTGGTGGCGCGCTCGACGGCGCCGCTGACCGCGGCGTCGAACCGGGTCTCCACCATCTGCAGTTCGCACACCGCCTCGCTGTCGTCGGCGGTGGCCCGGCGCACGTGGACGCGGCCCGACTCCGGCACCAGTTCGGTGCCCTTGAGCCGGCCGATCATCACGAACTCGGGAACGAACCCGAAGGCGCGCAGCACCCGGGTCATGGCGACGTCCCGGCTGGGCCACTCGACCGCGGCCATCGAGTCCGCCGAAGGGCGCTCCGGGTGGCTCTCCATGTGCTGCCGCCAGTGGGTGAGCAGGGCGGCCATCTCGTCGGGCCCGGCGACCCGGGGGGTGAGTTCCCAGCGGTCCAGCGGGCCGAGCACCGCCTCCAGCGCGTCGGGGTCGACGCGGGTGTGCGTCAGCAGGCCCTGCGCCCCGCTCACCTCCAGCAGCTCTTCGCCGTCGGAGGGCTCCGGCAGCGCGTCGGCCTCCGGAATCATCCGGTCGATCGGGCGCAGCCGGTCGCGGTGGGCGACCAGCACTGCTTCCGCGGTCTGTCCCTGGAGCATCGTGTCGTGTCCTCGGCTTTCCGTCGTGTCCGTCGTGTCCGTGGCGGGATCGGGAAGGGGCCGGCGCGGGGACGCGGGGGTCCGTCGCGTCGGCCGGCACAGCGTCAGCGGTCGGTGACCTTCTCCAGCAGCGCGCGGGCCGCGAGCCGGTAACCCGTGGCGCCGAGGCCGAAGATGACGCCGGTGGCGAGCGGTCCGGTCACCGACTGGTGGCGGAACTGCTCGCGGGCCCAGACGTTGGAGAGGTGGACCTCGATCCACGGGCGCGGGTAGTCGGCCAGCGCGTCCCGCAGGCCCCAGCCGGCCATCATCAGCGCGGCGGGATTGATGATCGCGCCGACGGTGTCGTAGTGGGCCTGAAGGGTGCGGATCATCTCCGCCTCGCCGTCGTGCTGGAACGCTTCGACTTTCCAGCCGCGTCCCGCCACTTCTTCGGCGACCCATCCTTCGATGTCGGCCAGCGTGTCCGTGCCGTAGATCTCGGGCTGACGGCTGCCGAGTATGCCGAGATTCGGTCCATTGATCAACAACAGGCTGCTCAATGCGCACCACGCCTTATACGAATCGGCCGGGAAATGGATTCCGCGGCACCCACATTGACAGGTGAACAGCGGTCTCGGTATGCCCGCAGTCACAAGGGGGAACATAGGGGGGTCGCCAGGGGAATGACGCCTGGTCATCCACTCGGTTAGCGTGCTGGTCGCGACGACCGATCCGCCGGGAAGTGGCTGCCGGGCCGCCCGGCCGGGTCCGCGGCGCGCGCCGAGGTCGTGTTCCGGCGCCGGCGTCCGTGTGGCTCCCTTGCGTGAGGAGCGGGTCCGTTTCGTGCCTCCGTGGCGATCGCCGCGGCAGCGTTCGCATGCGCGTAGACCGAAGGAGTAGGGAACAGCATGAGCAGTGGTGTGCAACTGGGCTCCGACCTTCCGGCGTGGCCGCAGTACGACGACACGGAGCGGACCGGCCTGATCCGTGCGCTGGAGCAGGGTCAGTGGTGGCGCGTGGGCGGCGCGGAGGTCGAAGCCTTCGAGCGGGAGTTCGCCGCGTACCACGGCGGCCGGCACGCGCTGGCGGTCACCAACGGCACGCACGCCCTCGAACTGGCCCTGGAGGTCATGGGGGTCGGCCCCGGCACCGAGGTGATCGTGCCGGCGTTCACCTTCATCTCCTCGTCCCAGGCCGCCCAGCGGCTCGGCGCGGTCGTGGTGCCGGTGGACGTGGACCCGGGGACGTACTGCATCGATCCGGCCGCGGCCGAGCAGGCCATCACCTCCAGGACCCGCGCCATCATGCCGGTGCACATGGCGGGCCAGGTCGCCGACATGGACGCCCTCGACAAGCTGGCCGCCGACTCGGGCGTGCCGCTGATCCAGGACGCCGCACACGCGCAGGGCGCCACCTGGAACGGCCGGCGGATCGGCGAGCTGGGCTCGGTCGCCGCGTTCTCCTTCCAGAACGGCAAGCTGATGACGGCGGGCGAGGGAGGCGCGGTGCTGTTCCCGACCGCCGAGATGGCGGAGCACGCCTTCGTGCGGCACAGCTGCGGGCGCCCCCGTGACGACCGCGGCTACTTCCACCGCACCTCGGGCTCCAACTTCCGGCTCAACGAGTTCTCCGCCGCAGTGCTGCGCGCCCAGCTCGCGCGCCTGGACGCGCAGATCGGCACACGTGAGGAGCGCTGGCCGCTGTTGTCCTCGCTGCTCGCCCGGATCCCCGGCGTGGTGCCCCAGCGGCTGGACCGCCGGGCCGGCCGCAACCCGCACTACATGGCCATGTTCCGGGTCCCCGGCATCTCCGAGGAGCGGCGCGCCCGGGTCGTCGACACCCTCATCGAGCGTGGTGTGCCCGCGTTCGTCGCGTTCCGCTCGGTCTACCGCACGGACGCCTTCTGGGAGAGGGGCGCGCCGGACCTGTCGGTGGACGAGCTGGCCCGCCGCTGCCCGCACTCCGAGGCGCTGACGTCGGACTGCCTGTGGCTGCACCACCGGACGCTGCTCGGCACCGAGCAGCAGATGCACGAGGTAGCCGCCGTCATAGCCGACGTCCTCGGCTCATGAGCGCGCCGTACCCGGACGGCGGGCCGCTCCGCGTCGCCGTGGTGGGGCTCGGCTGGGCGGCCCGGTCCATCTGGTTGCCGCGGCTGCGCGAGCACCCCGGTTTCGTCGTGGGCGCGGTGGTGGACCCCGACCCGGTCTCCCGCGCGGCCGCCGTCGCGGACGACCCGGACACCCCGGCCCTGGCGGCCGTGCACGATCTGGACCCCGCGCGGACGGACCTGGCCGTCGTGGCCGTCCCCAATCACCTGCACTGCGACATCGCCGGCGAGTTGCTCCGCAAGGGCGTCCCGGTCTTCCTGGAGAAGCCGGTGTGCCTGACGTCCGCGGAGGCGGACCTCTTGGCCGAGGCCGAACGTGTCGGCGGCGCCCGGCTGTTGGCGGGCAGCGCCGCACGCCATCGCGCCGATGTCCGGGCCCTGCTCGCGTGCGCCGGCGGCCTGGGGGCGGTCCGTCACGTCGAGGTGTCGTGGGTGCGCGCCCGGGGCGTGCCGGACGCGGGCGGCTGGTTCACCCGACGTCAGCTGTCGGGCGGCGGCGCGCTGGTGGATCTGGGCTGGCACCTGTTCGACGTCGCCGCTCCCCTGCTCGGCCCGGCCGGGTTCGCCCAGGTCACCGGCGCGGTCTCGGCCGACTTCATCGGGCGGGACACCGCACGGGTCTCCTGGCGCGCCGAGGAGGCCGCGGCGGGCCCGGAGCAGGGCCGGGTGAGCGGGCGGGCGCCCGGCGGCGTCATCGACGTGGAGGACACCGCCCGCGCGTTCCTCGTCACCGACGACGGAGTCTCCCTGTCCCTGCACGTGAGCTGGGCCTCGCACGAGGAGCGCGACGTCACCCGGGTCCGGGTCGACGCGAGCGCGGGCAGCGCGACCCTGCGCTGCACGTTCGGCTTCAGCCCCAACCGCCTGGAGCGCCCGGAACTGACCCGGACCGTCGACGGGCGGACGCGTGCCGTCGCCGTGCCGGAGGAGCCCGTCGGCGCGGAGTACGACCGGCAGCTCGACGAGGTGCTCCGCCGGCTGCGGGACCCGGCCGGACCGCGCCGGGCCGTCGGGGAGGCGCGCCGCACCATCGGCGCCATCGAGCGGATCTACGCCTCGGCACGCGCAGCGCAGGAGAAGTCCCCCTCGCACCGGGTGTGACCGGCTCGGCCGACCGCCGGACCGGTCCCGGGGCCGCCCCCCGTCGGGCGGAGCGGTCCCCCACCCGAGGCCGCCCCCACGAAGGAGAGCAGTACAGCACCATGAACAGTCCCGGAACCAGCCAATGCCTCGTCCGCGACGACCAGGCAGAACCGGTCAGCGGGGTCGTCTTCGACCTCGACGGAGTGCTCGTCGACAGTTTCGCCGTGATGCGCCAGGCGTTCACCACCGCGTACGCCGAGGTGGTGGGGGACGGTGACCCGCCGTTCGAGGAGTACGAGCGGCATCTGGGCCGCTACTTCCCCGACATCATGCGGATCATGGGGCTGCCACTGGACATGGAGGCCCCGTTCGTCCGGGAGAGCTACCGGCTCGCCCATCTCGTCCCGGTCTACGACGGCGTACCGGAGATGCTCCGGCAGCTGCGGGCGCGCGGTGTCCCGCTCGCCGTCGCCACCGGCAAGAGCGGCCCTCGGGCCCGTTCGCTCCTCGAACAGCTCGGTCTGCTGGACCTCTTCGCCGTGGTGATCGGCTCCGACGAGGTGGCGCGGCCCAAGCCGGCCCCCGACATCGTGCTCAAGGCTCTGGGCGTGCTCGGCTCCGCCCCCTCGCGCACCATCATGGTCGGCGACGCGGTGACCGACCTCGCCAGTGCCCGGTCCGCCGGTGTCACCGCCATCGCCGCCCTGTGGGGCGAGACCGACGAGGAGACCCTGCTCGCGGAGAACCCCGACGCCGTGCTGCGCTCGCCCGCGGAACTGCTCACGGTGTGTCTCGACGGCTCCCGCGCGCGCTGATCCCCGCCCTCGCACACTCCGCGCCCCGCCACCGAGTGTCACCGCTCCCGGAATCCGACGGAGGAAGAGCCAGTGGGATGCGTCAGGCAGTGGCCACCGCCCGTCCCGACCTGTCACGGGCCCCGGCAGGGGCTGCCCGAGTGTCGTCGACCATCGCCCTCCTTTGTTCCCAGCCCTCTCTCGACCGCTATTTCACCGGAGACCCGACGTGGGAAAAGCCGTGACGGACGTGCGGAAGCCGGCCCTGCAACAGCCCGAGTGGGACGACCCGTCACAGGTCCGGCGGATCCGTGAGGTACTGGCCGCACGCCCCCCGCTGGTCCGGGCCGAGGACGTGTGCGCGCTGCGGACGCTGCTGGCCCAGGTGGCCCGCGGCGGCGCCCTCGTGGTGCAGGCCGGCGACTGCGCCGAGAACCCGGACGACTGCGACGCCGCACACGTGTCGCGCAAGTCCGCGGTCCTGGACATGCTCGCCGCGACGCTGAAGATGGCCGCCCACAAGCCGGTCATCCGGGTCGGACGGATCGCGGGCCAGTTCGCCAAGCCGCGCTCCCGTGCGGTGGAGCGGGTCGGGGGCCGCGAACTGCCGGTCTACCGGGGCCACATGGTCAACGGCCCCGAGCCGACCCCCGAGGCCCGTCGGCACGATCCGCTGCGCCTGCTGACCTCGTACATGTCGGCCGGCGACGTCATGGAACACCTGGGCTGGCGCGGCTCGGCGTTCGCCGGGCACCAGCCGCCGCTGGTCGAACCCCGGGTGTGGACGAGCCATGAGGCCCTCGTCCTCGACTACGAGCTGCCGATGGTCCGGGAGCTGGGCGACGACCGCCGTTGGCTCGGCTCGACCCACTGGCCGTGGATCGGCGAGCGGACCCGCCAGCTGGACGGCGCGCACCTGGACCTCGTCGCCGACATCGTCAACCCGGTGGCGGTGAAGGTCGGTCCGACCACCACCGTGGCGGAGATCACCGGCCTGTGCGAACGGCTCGACCCGCTGCGGGACCCGGGCCGTCTCACCCTGATCGCGCGCATGGGCGCCGACCTGGTCCGCGACACACTGCCCGCGCTCGTGGAGGCGGTCCGGATGGCCGGCCATCCGGTGATCTGGCTCAGCGATCCCATGCACGGCAACACCGTCACCGGCCCGGACGGTCACAAGACGCGCCTGCTGGAGACCATGGCACGGGAGATACGGGGTTTTCTCCGGGCCGTGACCGACGCCGGCGGCACGGCGGGCGGGCTGCACCTGGAGACCACCCCCGACGACGTCCTCGAATGCGTCGCGGACCTCTCCGTGTTCGAGGGGAGGGCCGTCCGGCGCTCCAGCCTGTGCGATCCTCAGCTCAATCCGGAGCAGGCCGTCGCGCTGGCCTCCGTCTGGGCCGACGTGGACGTCCGCCGCGGCGCCGGGGCTCAGGCGGCACCAGTGTGCGGAGCGGCCGCTCAGCCCGTTCCCCGGTGACGCCCGTGGTCCGGCAGCCGGCGACCGGCGGCGCGAAGTGAACCGGCGTCCTGGCGGGGCCGCCCGCCCGGCTCGTGCACGCGAACCGTTTCCCTGTCCTGTCTCGGCCTCCTTCCCATCGCCAGGGAGTAGTAGGACCCATGCACCTTCTCGTCCGCGGAATCCAGCACCGGGTCACCGGTGAGATCCTCGTCCCGAACTCGAAGTACCACGCGCACCGCGCGCTGATCCTCGCCTCACTCGCCGACGGCGTCAGCCGCGTCCACGGACTGTCGGACGCCCGGCACGTCGCGTACACGGTGCGGCTGCTGCGCGGCCTCGGCGTGGAGATCACCAAGGACGCCGACACCTTCGTGGTGCAAGGGCTCGGCGGGCGGTACCGGCCGCGCCGGGAGGCCGTGTCCGCGGGCAGCTCCGGCACCACCCTGTACTTCATGATCGGTCTGGCCTCGCTGTCGGACCGCACCGTGTCGGTGACCGGGCAGAAGTACTTCAGACGGCGTCCGGTCGGGCCCCTGCTGCGCGCCCTCGAACACATGGGTGTGGAGCTGGAGTCGGCCGACGACTGCCTGCCCGTCCGGGTGCGGGGCCGCAGGCCCACGGGCGGCCACGTCACCATCGCGGGGACCCTGTCCCAGTGGGTCTCGGGCCTGATCCTGCTGGCCCCGTTCGCGACCCGGCACACCACCGTCGAGGTGACGGGCGAGCTCAACGAACGCCCTTACCTGGAGCTGACCGTGGCGATGATGCGGCAGTTCGGGCTGGAGATCGCCGTCTCCGAGGACTGGCGGCGCTTTCGCATACCGCCCGGCCAGCGGGTGCGCGGCGTGGATCTGACGCTGCCGCCGGACATCGGCTCGGCCGCGTTCGGCATCGCGGCCGCCGCGCTGCACCCCAGTGACGTGCTGCTGCGCGGAATCACCACGCTGGAGGGCGGCCCCGCCGACCATCCCGAGTTCCACTTCCTCGACGTCGCTCGGTCCATGGGCGTCCCGATGGAGATCGACAGGGCGGCCGGCGGGCTGCGGATCCGGCAGGACGCGCCCCGGCTCACCGCGGTCGACGTCGACTGCCGCGACATCCCCGACATGCTGCCGATCCTGTCGACGCTCGGCACGTTCGCGGCCGGCGCCTCGGTGTTCCGCAACATCGCGCACACCCGGCTGAAGGAGTCCGACCGCGCCGCCGCGATGCTCCAGCTCAACTCCATGGGCGGCCGTCTGGAACTGTCGGACGACGCGCTGCGCGTGCGCGGCGTGGACGGCCTGACCGGCGCCCGGCTGTCCTCCTTCAACGACCACCGCGTCCTGATGTCGCTCGCGGTGGCCTCGTCGCGGGCGCGGGGGCGTTCGACACTGACGTTCCCGAACGCGTACCGCATCTCGTACCCGACGTTCCTCGACGCGATGAACACCCTCGCCGTCCCGATGTCGGTGGAGGCCGGCTCGGCCGGCTCCGCCGGGGCCCCCACCCCGGTGCTGGAGCCGGTCGGCCCCCAGGCGGAGCCGGAGCCCGGCGGCCTCATGGCGGAGCCGGAGCCCGTCGGCCCGGAGGCGGCCTCGCGGGTCACGCTGCCGCTGTGGCTGCGCCGACGGGCCGAGGCCCGGCCCGCGGACACCGCCGTCGTGGACGTGCGCTCCGACCGGGACGAGGTGATCACCTGGGGCGAGCTGGCCGAGCAGGTGGACCGCGTGGCGACCCTGCTGCTGCGGCTCGGTGTACGGCCGGGCGAGAACGTGGCGTACCAGCTCCCGAACCGGGTCGAGTTCGTGGTGCTGTCGCTGGCGGCACTGCGCGTCGGAGCGGTGTGCTGCCCGGTCATCCCGTTCTTCCGCAAGCGCGAGGTCGGTTTCGTGCTGCGGCGCTCCCGGGCCCGCGTGCTGGTCGTGACGGACCGTCACCGCTCGCGCCTGCCCGCCGGGGAGGCCCTGGAACTGGCCGCCGAGCACGGGGCGGACCTGGACCTGGAGCACGTGGTGGTGCTGGCCGCCGCGGGCGGCTCCGCCCTGCTGCCCGAGTCCCCCGCCGGCGGACCGGCCGTACACGACTGGGAGCAGGCGCTGTCGGCGACGACGGTCGACCGCGCGGCGCTGGACGCCCTCGCGCCGACCCCGGAGATGACGGCGCAGCTGCTGTTCACCTCGGGCACCACCAGCGAGCCCAAGGGCGTCACCCAGCCGACGCGCAACTTGGTCAGGGCCGTCGCGATGGAGACGGCGCACCTCGGGCTCGGCGAGCGGGACGCGATCTGGGTGCCGTCGCCGCTCGCCCATCAGACGGGCTTCCTGTACGGCATGGTGCTCGCTCTGGTGCTGGGCGTCCCGCAGATCCTGCAACCCGAGTGGGACGCCAAGCGGGCGCTGCAGTCGCTCAACGACCACCGGGCGACGTTCGTGCAGGCCGCGACGCCGTTCCTGGCGGACTTGGTGAAGGCCGTGGAGGAGAGCGGCGAGACACCGCGGCACCTGCGGATCTTCGTGGCGACGGGGGCCATGGTGCCGCGCGGCCTCGCGGAGCGCGCCGGACGGGTGCTGGGCACCGGCGTGTGCGGGGCCTTCGGCACCACGGAGACCTGTCTGGGGGCGCTGTCGGCGCCCGACGACGAGCCCCGGCAGCGCTGGGGCTCCGACGGCCGCGCGCTGGACGGCATCGACCTGCGGGTCACGGACGACGACGGGCGGGTGCTGCCGGCGGGCGAGGAGGGCAATTTCGAGTTGCGTTCGCCCACGGTCTTCGAGGGCTACCTCGGCCGTCCCGACCTGACGGCGCAGGCGTTCACCGCGGACGGCTGGTACCGCACGGGCGACCTGGCGACCATCGACTCGGAGGGGTTCCTGCGCATCACCGGACGGGTGAAGGACGTCATCAACCGCGGCGGTGAGAAGATCCCCGTCGCGGAGATCGAGCAACTGCTGTTCGGGCATCCCGCGGTGGACGACGTCGCGGTGGTGGCCATGCCGGACGAACGCCTCGGCGAACGCGCCTGCGCCTTCGTGGTCCCGGCGCGCGGGGCGGAGCTGACCTTCGACGCGATGCGGCGTTACCTCGACGAGCACGAGGTGGCCAAACAGTACTGGCCGGAGCGCCTGGAGCGGATCGACGTCCTGCCGCGCAACCCGATCGGCAAGGTGAAGAAGTTCGAACTGCGGGCGCTGGCGAGCGGTTTGCGGCCCCACGCAGAGAACTCCCCCTGATCCCGCGCGCCCCCGGCGATATCCGCCGAGGGGCGAGGGCGGCGGACCGGAACGACGACACAGAAACAGAGGCGGAGCATGACGGACGACCAGCTGTTCCACAAGCTGCTCAGCGAGGTCGAGCAGTGGGTGGCGGGACCTGGTGAGCGGTGGGCCGAGCGCATCGAGGAGACCGGGCAGGCGCCCGAGGAGCTGTGGGCCGAGCTCAACCGCCTCGGTTTCCTGCGGATGGCCGCTCCGAGGGAGTACGGCGGCCAGGACGTCGGCTTCACCCGCTGGATGGAGCTGATGGAGGTCTTCTCCCGCTCGCACGGCTCGGTACGCATGATCGTGCACGTGGTCAACGGCATCTGGCGGGCGATGGACGGCCACGCCGACGACGAACAGCGCAAGCGGTTCGTCATCCCCTCGGTCACCGGTGACATCAAGATCGCCTTCGCGCTCACCGAGCCGGGCAACGGCACCGGCGCGGACATCACCACGTCCGTGGTGCGCGAGGGCGACACCTACTACCTCTCGGGGCGCAAACACCTCATCACCTTCGGGGTGCGCTGCGACTACTACCTGCTGGCCGCCCGGGTCGAGGGCAGCACGGGGCACCGGGGCACGGTGGCGCTGCTGGTGCCGCGCGACGCCCCCGGGGTCGAGGTCGAGGACACCTCCCACACCATGGGTGTGACGGGTACCGACCACGCGTCCCTGCTCTTCGACCGGACCCCGGTGCCGGTGGACCACCGGCTGGGAGCGGAGGGCGAGGGCCTGGAGGTGTTCCTCGGCGGTTTCCTCACCCCGTCCCGGATCTCCGTGGCGATGAGCTGTGTCGGGCTCGCGCAGCGCGCTCAGCAGCTGGCGGTCGAGTACGCCCGCCACCGCGTCACCTTCGGCAAGGCGCTCACCCGGCGCCAGGCCATCCAGTTCATGCTGGCGGAGAACGCGGCGGACATCGAAGCCGCGCGGCAGCTGGTCCTGCACGCGGCGCGCCGCTTCGAGGAGGGAGCGCCGGACGCGTCGATGCTCTCGTCGATGGCGAAGATGCACGCGGTGACGATGCTGACGAACGTCACCGACAAGGCGCTCCAGGTGCACGGCGGACTCGGCTACTGGAAGTCGAGCACGATCGAGCGGGTGTACCGCGACGCACGTGCCCAGCGCTTCGAGGAGGGCACCAACGAGGTGCAGAAGGCCGTCGTCTTCCGTGAACTGCTCCAGCGTGCCACGTCCCAGGACCCGGAAGGAACGATTCGATGAACAGCGCGCACCGGAAGAACGGCCCGCACGGGAACCGGACGCCCGACCGCGAGCTGGTCTCGCTGATCACCGGGGCGTCACGCGGCATCGGCCGCACCCTGGCCCTCACGCTCGCCGGGCGGGGAGGCACCGTGGTCGTCAACTACAAGAAGAACGCCGATCTGGCGCAGAAGACCGTCACCGAGATCGAGGAGGCCGGCGGTCAGGGTTTCGCCGTCCGGGCGGACGTCGAGACCACCGAGGGCGTCACGGAGCTGTTCGACGAGGTGGCGCGGCGCTGCGGACGGCTCGACCACTTCGTCTCCAACGCGGCGGCCAGCGCGTTCAAGAACATCGTCGACGTCGGCCCGCACCACCTGGACCGCTCGTACGCGATGAACCTGAGGCCGTTCGTGCTCGGGGCGCAGCAGGCCGTGAAGCTGATGGACAACGGCGGGCGGATCGTCGCGCTGTCCTCCTACGGTTCGATCCGCGCCTATCCCACCTACGCGATGCTCGGCGGTATGAAGGCCGCCATCGAGTCGTGGGTGCGGTACATGGCGGTGGAGTTCGCGCCCTACGGCATCAACGTCAACGGTGTCAACGGCGGTCTGATCGACTCCGACTCGCTGGAGTTCTTCTACAACGTCGAGGGCATGCCGCCCATGCGGGGCGTCCTCGACCGCATCCCCGCGCGCCGGCCGGGCACCGTGCGGGAGATGGCCGACACCATCGTCTTCCTGCTCGGCGAGGGGGCGGGCTACATCACCGGGCAGACCCTCGTGGTCGACGGCGGGCTCAGCATCGTCGCGCCGCCGTTCTTCGCGGACGCGGGCGAGGCCCTGGAGCTGCCTCCCCGGCCGACGCGGGACGCCTGAACGGAGCGACCGGCAAGACCGACGGGAGGGAGAGCAGGTGCTGGACCACGTCTTCAGACCCTGCGCGATCGGTGGTCTGACGGTGCCGCACCGCGTCGTCATGGGCGCCATGCACCTGAATCTGGAGACCCTCGGCGACGGCGGCGCCGCCCTGGCCGCGTTCTACACGGAACGGGTGCGGGGCGGCGCCGGCCTGATCGTCACCGGCGGCTCCGCGGTGAACGCGGCGGGTTCCGGGGGCCCCGGTTACGGCGTGCTCGACGACGTGGACCACAGGGCGGCGCTGGCCCGGGCCGCCCGCGCGGTGCACGACGCCGGGGGCCTCATCGCCCTCCAGCTCTTCCACGCCGGACGGTACGCGCTGCCCGGCGCCTCCGGTGCGGACGGCGCCCCGCCCCTCGCGCCGTCCGCCGTGTACAGCCGGTTCTCCCGTACCGCTCCGCGGGCGATGACCGGCCGGCAGATCACCGAGACCGTCGCCGCCTTCGCCCGGGGCGCCACGGCGGCGTACGAGCTGGGCTTCGACGCGGTCGAGGTGATGGGCTCCGAGGGCTATCTGATCAACCAGTTCACCGCGCCCCTCACCAACCGCCGCGACGACGCCTGGGGCGGTGACGCCGGGCGGCGGCGGCGCTTTCCCGTCGAGGTGCTGCGGGCCGTACGGGCCGCGGTGCCACCGGGTTTCCCGGTCCTCTTCCGGATGTCGGGCGCCGACCTCGTCGACGACGGCACTCCGTGGGAGGAGACGGCCGCGCTGGCTGTCGCGCTCGCCACGGCGGGCGCCGACGCGCTCGCGGTGGGCGTCGGCTGGCACGAGTCCCCGGTGCCGACCGTGCAGGCGCAGGTGCCCGCGGGGACCTGGGCCGTGTACGCCCAGCGGGTCAAGCGGGCACTGCGGGCGGCGGGACACGAGGCGGTGCCCGTCATCGCCTCGAATCGCTTCAACCAGCTCGCCCAGGCCGATGAGGTGCTGGCCGGGGGCGACGTCGATCTCGTGGCCATGGCCCGCCCGTTCCTCGCGGACCCGGCCATCGTCGAGAAGTCCCGCACCGGGTCGGACCTGTCGGTGGATCTCTGCATCGCCTGCAACGAGGCGTGCATCGACCGGTCCTTCGGCACCGAACGGGTGTCCTGCCTGGTGAATCCGCGGGCGGGCTACGAGAGCGTCTTCCCGGGCCGGCGGTTCCCCGCGTGCCGGAACAGGTACGCCGTCATCGGCGCCGGGCTCGCGGGTCTTGAGGCGGCCCGCACGCTGGCGCGACTCGGGCACGAGGTCGAGGTGTACGAGGCGGCGGGCGAGCCCGGCGGCCAGTTCCGACTGGCCGCCCGGGTGCCCGGCAAGGCGGCCTTCGGCGCGACCGTACGACAGCGCGTGCGGGAACTCGCGGCGCTGGACGTGCCCGTGCACCTCGGGCACCGCGTCGGTGTGCGGGACGTGCAACGCCTGCGCGCCGTGGACGGAGTGGTCCTGGCCACCGGGGTCCGCCCCCATCGGCCGAACCTGCCCGGCGTCGACCTGCCGCACGTCCTCGACTACGCCCGGGCCTTCGCCGCCCCCGAGGCGCTCGGTCCGCGGGTCGCCGTCATCGGCGGCGGCGGAATCGCCGTCGACCTGGCCCACCTCCTCGCCGGGGGAGCCTCCCCCGCCCTCACCCCGGAGGAGTTCCTCGCCTCGCGCGCCCTCACCGCGCTGCCGGGCGCGGTCCCGGTGTCAGGGCCCGGCGCCGCCCCGGCCGGCGGTCACCGCCGGGTCACGGTGATGCGGCGCGGCGGCAGGATCGGCGCCGGCATCGGGCCGTCCACCCGCTGGGTGGTCCTGGAGGAATTGCGCGCCCGCGGCGTGCGCCTGCTCACCGACGTCGGGTACGAGGGGATCACCCGGGAGGGTGTCGTCGTCATCGGGGCCGACGGGGAACGGCGGCTGGTGGCAGCCGACCATGTCGTCCTCGCCACGGGTCAGCTAAGCCGACGGGAAGTCGTCCCCCTGCTCCGCCAGGCCGGCGTTCCCTTCGAGATCGCCGGTGGCGCCGACGACGCCCGGGCGCTCAACGCCGTACGCGCCACCGCGCAGGGACTGCGCGCCGCCCACCGCATCGTGGAGCGGACCGGGTCGGGGGAGCCGGGGCGAACCGGGTAGTGCGGGATCTTTGGAAGGTTCTCGCCCGGAGCGGAGCGCGGCGTCGTCGCGCCGGGCGGGTCATCCGGGCTCACCGCGCAGGTAGCCCGGCAGGCTCTTGCGGTTCTTGACGGCCAGTTTGCGGTAGACCCGGGTCAGATGCTGCTCGACCGTACTGGGTGTGATGAACAGCTTCTCCGCGATCTCCCGGTTGGTGTACCCCATGACCGCCATCGAGGCGATCCTGCGTTCGGAGTTGGTCAGGGAGGCGACGACCGCCGTCCTCCCCTCGTCCTCCGCCAGGCCCGCGTCGCCGCTCGCGTCCGGCAGCAATTCCCTGCACAGCGGCTCCGCCTGACACAGGTGTGCCACCCGCCAGGCACGGCGGACGATCACCCGCGCCCGGCGGCGTTTGCCCAGCGCGTGATAGGCCCGGCCCAGGTCGGACAAGGTCCTGGCCAGCTCGTAGGCGCAGCCGTCCGCCTCCAGGAGGTCGGCGGCCTCGCCGAGCAGGCGCGGGCGCTGTCCCAGCGAGCTGAACACGGCCATCAGGCGCAGGGCGAGCGCCCGGCTGACGGTGTCCTCCGGCCCCGGCGAGGTCAGCTGGTCCTTCACCAGGCGCTTGGCCTGGTCCCGGTTGCCCTGGAGCAGCCACGCCTCGGCCGCGCTGGTCCGCCAGGGCACGATGCCGGGCAGGTCCAGGCCCCACTTGCCCATGAGTTCGCCGCAGGAGAGGAAGTCACCGAGCGCCGCGCGCGTCCGGTTCATGGCCAGATAGTAGTGTCCACGGGCGTACAGGTAGTGCAGCCCGTAGCGGCTCTGGAACATCTCGTCGGGGACGCTCCGGGTGACCAGCTCCGTGGCCTCGTCCAGTTCCCCCATGCGGGTGTGAGCGAGGATCAGTGTGCCCAGGGGCAGACCGACGGCGGTGCCCCACCCCTGGACGGACACCTGTTCCAGGGCCGATGTGCCACGCTTCACCGCCTCGCGGAGGTCGCCTCGGCGCAGCCGGATCTCCGCCTCGGCGGCGTCGAGGACGCCTTGCCACATCGGGGAGAGCTGCCCGTTGTGTCGCTCGTCCAGGCTCCGGCACCGGTTGGCCGCTTCGCTCAGCCGGCCGCCGTAGACGAGGGACATCAGCGCGAGGAGGGTCGCTTCCTCGGCCCAGGGGGTGTTGTGGTTGAGGTCGAGCTGGCCGAGGACGTGCGAGGCCCATTCCTGCGTCTCGTCGCCGCGCCTGCGCACGAGGCCGCCGGAGAGCACGCCGATCGACTGGAGCCAGAAGGTACGGCCCCGGGTGGTGGGCGCGCCCTCGGGGTCGGTGGGCGCGGACCCGCTCTGCACCCGTCCCGCGAGCGGCGGATAGGTGCAGGCCAGCCACACCTCCATGGCGTGCAGTTCGGCCGGCTGGTTCAGCGGGCCGGCCGGGGGGACGATTCCCGCGGACGGCAGCCGCGCCGCCCGTTTGCGGAGCAGCGAAAGGATGTCGGCGGCCTCCTGCGTACGGTGCATCCACAGCAGTTGCCGCACGAGCAGCATCGTGTCGTAGGGGCCCAGTTGATCGTTGCGTACGGCTTCGGTGAGCGCGAGCAGGTGCCGCAGTGACGCCGAGGGGTTGAGCTGCCACTCGGCCTGGGCGAGCCTGGCCCGGATCTCCCAGCGGTCGCGGTCGTTCGTGCACGACCGTTGTGCCGAGTTCAGGTACCGCAGGGCGCGTTGCACCTCACCATGCAGCAGGGCCTCCGAGGACACCTCCAGCAGGACGCGCAGCGCCCAGGGTTCCTGTACCCGGCCGGCCTCGGCCAGGTGACGGGCGGCGGCCGCGGTGGCGCCCTTGTTGTAGAGCAGTCGTGCTGACCGGTGGTGCAGTTGTTCTCGGTCGGCGGGGGGCACGTCGTCCAGCACGGCGCGCGCGGCCAGCGTGTGCCGGAAGCGGCCGGCCCACAGCAGTCCGGCCTCGGTCATGGTGCGCAGTGCCCGCTCGACGGTACCCGGGTCCGCGTCGATCAGCGCTGCGAGATCGTCCGGTGAGGCATCGTCGCCGTAGACCGCCATGGCGCGAGCCACCCGCAGTATGTGGGCCTCGCTGCGGTGCAGGCAGTTCAGCAGCGCGCGCCCGTAGTCCTGATGGCGGGCGTCGCCACCGAGCCGCTCGCCATGGATCAGGGCGTCGAGCAGCAGGGGGTTGCCGCCGCTGTAGGTGATGAAGTTGTCGCCCAGCTCTCGGGCCGCGCCCACGCCGAGGCGCAGGGTGATCAGGGTGCGTACGGATTCCGGGGAGAGCGGTGTGAGGCGGACGGACGTGACGGAGGACTGGCGCAGCAGCTCGGCGTGGAAGGGCCGGTGGGCTCCGCTCGGCCCGGCGAGTTCGGTGAACACCATCACCAGCGGTACCGAGCTGAGCCGGCGGACCAGGTACAACAGGCACTGCTGCGACGCCGCGTCCATGTGGTCGATGTCGTCCACGCACACCACGACGGGTGTGGTGGCGGCCAGTTCGATCACGGGCAGGAAGAGGTCGTACCAGATGTCGGCCCTGTTGCGCTCCACGGCCTCGTGCATGCTCTCGGCCCGGGCCGACCTCATGAGTGCGCGCATCACCGGTGAGACGCGCCCGCGCAGTTCCGCGGGGAGCGCCGGGTTGTCGAACAGCTGGCTGAGGGCCCCGAACGGCAGATCCCGCTCCTCGGGGGAGCAGACGACGTTCAGCGGGATGACCTCGACGGACTGGGCGTACTCCGTGACCTCGCGCAGGAACTCCGTCTTGCCCGCGCCGACGGTCCCCTCCAGCAGGAACAACTGCCCTGTCCCCGGCGGGGGTGACGCCAACCACGCCCGAACGCGGTTGAGCGGTGCTTCTCGTTCCCTCAACACGGGCACCCGCGCCTGGTGCGGGCCGGAACCGGGGGACGGGGCGACCGGCGGCAGGCCCCGTGTCATGCCTCCCCCCGCGTCGCATTCGACTGTCGGCATTCCGCCCCGTCGGAGCTGGACTTCACGGATAAGGAGTTCATGCATCTCCTTGAAAGGCTGGACACACGTTCCGGTTGCCACGTTAACCGATCAACATCCCGTTCGGTAGTGTCGCTTTTTGTACGCACGGCCCTCACCTGCGGGAGTCATGACCGGACAAGTCGCTGAGCTGCGGCCGGTCGAGCAGCCGTTAGTACACTGCTTCGCTGCGACGTGCAACCAGATGGAGGGGGGTGTTTTCGGACTACGGAACATGTGGGTGAAGGAGACCTCGAAATGAATACCCCTCCATGAAACAGTCAAGATTCAGACGTTTTCCCCTCCTCTCCCGACCTCCGGGACAAGCAATGTGCAATCAATGATTCCTAATGCGTCCGCCAAACTGCGAGCGCGAGGACACCCAGGTGTGCCCTTCGCCCCCGGCGCGTGTGCGCTCGCGTGCACACGTGCAGCGGGAATGCGACCTCACCCGTGAAGGGCGAGGGTGCGGTCGCGAATCTGCCAGCCACCTGCCGATGAGGCCTGCTGGACTGATCGCGAAACACGCTGCTTCCACAGGACGGGACGCCCATGCAGGCAACCACTGCCGCTTCGGTCGACGGCAAGCTCTCACCCCCTCGGTCCCCGTTGAGGGGGTGGCCGGCCGTCGTCTCGGTGATGCTGGGCATCTTCGTCATCGTCACCACCGAGATCCTGCCGATCGGTCTGCTGACCTCGATCGGATCCACTTTCACCGTCTCGGACGGGATGGCCGGGCTGATGATGACGATGCCGGGCTTCCTGGCAGCGATCGCCGCTCCGCTGGTCACCGTGGCCACGGCCCGCTTCGACCGCCGGCTGATGCTGTGCGCCTTCCTGCTCCTGCTGGCGGTGGCGAACTTCCTCGCCGCCGCGGCGCCCGACTACTGGCTCGTGTTGACCTCCCGGATCCTGGTCGGGATCACGATCGGCGGCTTCTGGTCGATCGGAGCCGGGCTGGCGGAACGACTCGTGCCGCCGCACTCGGTCGGCAGGGCGACCGCTGTGATCTTCTCCGCCGTCCCGCTGGGATCCGTCCTCGGCGTGCCGACGGGCACCCTCATCGGTGAACTCGCCGGCTGGCGAACGGCCTTCGCCGGCATGGGAGCCTTGACGGTCGGCGTACTGGTCATGCTGCTCCGGTGCGTGCCGCCCCTTCCTCCGGTCCGGGCCACACGGCTGCGTGTGCTCAACGGCCTGCTCCGCGACGGCAGCACGCGCTTCGCGCTCGTCCTCACGTTTCTCGTCGTGCTGGCGCACTTCGCCGCCTACACCTATGTGACACCGTTCCTGGAACAGGTCACCCACGCGAGCGGTGCTCTGATCACCACGGTCCTGCTGCTCTACGGCGCCGCCGGCATCCTCGGCAACTTCCTGGCCGGCGCCCGGGTGGCCCGGTATCCGCGGACCGTGTCCGGACTCGCGGCCGCCCTGATCGCCGCGGCGACCCTTCTGCTCCCGGCGCTGGGCCGCGGGGAGACCGGCGCGGTGCTGCTGATGATCGTGTGGGGCATCGCGTACGGCGCCGTACCCGTCGCGTCGCAGACCTGGTTCTCCAAGGCGGCGCCGCACGCACCGGAAGCGGCGTCCGTCCTGTTCACCGCCTCTTTCCAGGCGACGATCTCGATGGGCGCCCTCGTCGGGGGAGTCATCCTGGACCGCACCTCCGCCTCAGCGGTCATGTCGCTGGGCGGTTGCACCGCGGTGCTCATGGTCCTGGTGGTCGGGGCGCGCTCCGCCGGAGTCAGACCGTGAGCTTCACGGCCTCCAGCCAGACCCCGTTGTCCAAGGTGCCGGCGAAGACGAGGGCCGGGCGCTGGTCACCGCACGTCTGAGCGCCCCAGGCCCGGCTCCAGACACTCGAGACCTGACAGATCCGGCCGGTGCCGATGTTGATCGCGAAGCCCGACATGCTCGGGGCGTCCTTGTCGGCGCGGCCGATGTAGTTGTCCTTGCCGTCCGCGACGATGGCCGTCCACTTCACGTAGTGGCCCTTGCCGTCGGTCGACTGGGGGTCGTTGACGAAGGCGTTGGCGGCCGAGCCGTCCACTCCCGTCGTGGCGACGTTCAGTGCCTTGATCTTGGCGTCGCTGCCCGTCCGGCCGCTCATCGTGCCGTCGCACACCGGCTTCTGCCAGCCCTCCCCGGCGACGAAGGCGCGGTAGCAGATGTGCCGGCCACCCGGGTCGTTCTTGGCCAGGCGCCGCACGGCGGTGGCGGCGGTGTCCGCCGGGGGCTTGGCGGTCACGGTGGCCGCAGGCGCCCCTTTGCCCCCGCCGCTCCCGCCGTCCCCGCCGTCCCCGTCGTCCCCGCCCTTCGGATCCGCGTCGGCCCCGTCCGTCGGATCCTGCGGCGGCATGGCGGGCGTCTCGGGCGCCGAGCTGAGAGGCGGCTGCCGCGACGCCGGCGCCGAGGGGGCGGGAGCGAGGGTGCTGCCTGCCTCGGCGACCTTCTCGGTGGCGCCGCTGCTGATGTTCGGCTTGTAGGCGATCCAGAGCATCACGAAGGTGATGCCGAGGGCCATCAGCACCCCGAAGAACGTGGCGAGCCAGCGGGGCAGGAATCCGCGCTGGAGGTAAGTGCCCTCGACCGGAAGGGGTTTGGCGCCGGAGCGCTGCACGGCCAGGGTGTACGGCCGCTGTTCCTTCGACCCGAACCAGATGATCTTCCGCGGCTTCAGCGTCGCCTTCACGAACGCCGCCCGGCCCGGCTCGATCTGCACATTGCTCGGATGAAGGTCGTACGACAACTGATCACCGTTGTCGCTGCCGCTCACCGACGCGGTGACCTTCGTATTGCCGAGGTTGTCCACCGCGAGCCGCGGCCGGCCCCGGAAGCGTCCCTTCACGGTGGGCGGGACCAGCTCCGCCCGCACCTCCGTGAACGGCGTGATGGTGAGGTTGCCCTCCGGGACGGTGACCGCCTCCGGATGCTCCGTCGGCGTGATCCGCACCGCGAACGGGTTCGGCCCCGCTGTCGCGTCCGGCGTGCGTGGTGGGCTGAAGGTCAGCTCCACCGTCCCCGTCGTACCGGGATACAGCCGCAGCGTCTGCGGCTCCACCGTCGTCCACGGCGCGATGTCGCCGACGGGTTCGAAGCGGTATTCGTCGACGACGTCACCGGTGTTGCGCAACCGCAGCCGCACACGGGTACTGCCGCCGGGGTCCACGGTCGCCGACGCCGGCTCCAGGGAAGTCCAAAGGCTCACCGGTCGACGCTATGGCAGGCCCTCTTCACGCGTCAGGAGTCGCCGGGGCACGATCGCTGCCCGAAGGGGAGGAAGCGCGCGCCCCTCCCGGGGGGGGTGACGATCAGGTGCGGGCCGGACCGTCGCCGGTCAGTGGGCGCCGACGGGGACCGGCGCAAGCCGGCAGGCGCCCTCGTGAGTGACCACACGGCCGGCGGTGGGCGGCGCCGAGTCAGTTCTCGTGGGCCGGGCCGCGCCCTGCTGCCAGGTGTCTCCGCCCTTCGGGCACGGGCAGGACCGCCAGCGCGGTGTCCGCGACGTTCCGCAGCGTCTCCGGGTCCAGGCCGGCCTTGCCCACCGCCTCGATGCCGCGGACCACCGTCAGCAGCAGTGCCGCCAGCCGCTGCGGATCCGCAGAGGCGTCGATGTCACCATGGCGCTGGGCGGCGCTGATCTCCGTCCGCAGCAGGGTCAGCAGTGCCGTCATGGTCTCGGCCGACCGTCCGGCGACCGCCGGATCGTGCTGGGCCAGTTCCGCCGCGCCCTTGGCCAGCAGGCATCCGCGACGCTCGGTGTCCAAGGCGGTGTTCTCCGCCATCAGGTGCACGTATCCCGCCAGCCGGGCCAGGGCCTCCGCGTCCGGGCCGCCCGCCAGCCGTCCTTCGGCCACCTCGACGACCGCGGTGCACCAGTCGCCGAACACACGGTGGAACAGCTCGCCCTTGTCGCCGAACGCGCCGTACAGGCTGCCCTTGCCCAGACCGGTCGCCCGGGCGATGTCGTCCATCCGGGTTCCCGCGTAGCCGGTCGCCCAGAACTGCTCCCGGGCCCGCTCCAGGACGCGGCGTTCGTCGAATGCGCGTGGTCTCGCCATGGTCTCACTCTATTGATTCTTGACTCGATCGTCCATTACCGCCTATGTTATGGACGATCCATTCCACAACTGAAGGGGTGCGACATGCCAGGCGCACTGCGGGAGAAGGTGGCCGTGATCACCGGAGGGACCAGCGGGATCGGACTGGCCATCGCCCACCGCTTCATCCAGGAGGGCTCACGGGTCTTCGTGACCGGCCGGGACGCCGACCGGCTCGAAGCGGCGGTCAAGGAGTTGGGCCCCGCGGCCACCGGCGTACGATCCGACGCCTCGGTCCTGGCCGACCTGGACGCGCTCTACGCGCGGGTCCGCGAGGAGGCCGGACGCATCGACGTGTTGGTGGCCAACGCGGGAATCGTCGCGGACGCCGCACTCGGCGCCCACACCGAGGCGAACGTCGACCTGACACTCGCCGTCAACGTCAAGGGCCCGCTGTTCACCGTACAGAAGGCGCTTCCGCTGCTGGCCGAGAACGCGTCCGTACTGGTCATCGGGTCGAGCAACAGCGTACGGCCGAACGAGCAACTCGAGGTCTACAGCGCCTCGAAGGCGGCGGTGAGCAACCTCGTGCACAACTGGGCCCGGCAGTCGCGGCAGCGCCGATTCCGGGTCAACGTGCTCAGCCCGGGACCCACGCGAACCCCTGGCCTCCTCGGCGCCGCGGGGCCGGACGTCGACCGGTTCGCCGAGGCTGTCGTGCCGCTGGGGCGACTGGCCGACGCCGAGGAGATCGCCGAAGCCGCCCTCTTCCTGGCTTCGGACGCCTCGTCGTTCGTCACCGGCGCAGAACTCTTCGCGGACGGCGGCTACACCCGGGCCTGACGGCGTTCAAGAGACCGCCGAGGGCCGGGATGCCCTCACGGCCGACCTGGTTGATCACAGCGCCGTCCCTCTACGGATTGCAGCCACAAAGTACGACAAGCCAGGTTTGGCCGGATTGGGTAGTGCACCGGCCGGAGGGGGTCGGGCTGAATGGTGTCGCGCATCGGCACTCCATGAGGGAGCGAGGAGATCATGACCGCAAGCGCCGGCAGGGTCGACAAGGAACAGGTTCAGGCACGAGTCCAGGCGATCCAGGAAGTGTTCGCACGCAAGCAGGCGGAGAGCAGGGGGCTGGAAGCGGGGCTCGACCTGGAGGCGTCCGTAAGCCGGGCCATGCGGGCCAGGGCGCAGTCGGCCGCGGCGGCACAGGAAGCGGCCGGAGCCGAACAGCGATCCGCTGTGCAGACTCCCGACGACGGCCCCGGCATCTGGTGCGAGCTCTACGGATTCCTCGACCTCGGGTACAAGATCCACCTGAATCGGGCCGCCGTCACCATGGTCACCAGCACCGCTTCGGCTCTGGAACAGGTTCTGGGCGACGCCGTCGAGGGATTCCCGGAACTCGAAGCGATCTTCATCCCGCTGCTCGCCGCCATCTACGCCGAAGGCGGAGCGATCGGCGCCGCCGCCCAGGTCAACGGCACGGTCGTACTGATCGGGGTGATCCCCGACCCGATCCCCGTCCCCTTCCCCGATGACTTCTAGGCCCCCGACGACTTCTAGGCAGGGCTCCGACCGGGCGGGTCCGCCGGACCGACGACAGCGGCCCCGGCGCCGGGCGGGCAGCGGGGGCCGGGGCCGGCAGGCAGCAGGGCCGGGGCCGCCCGCGGCAGGGTGTCCTGCCGCGGGCCGGCGGAGCATCGCGCAGGCGTCAGTCCATGACGAGGACCAGCTTGCCCGTGGTGCGTCCGCTCTCGCCGATCTCGTGCGCCTCGGCGGCCTCGGCCAGCGGGAACGTACCGGCGACGGTGGGCCGCAGTCGCCCCGTCTCCACGAGGTCGGCGATCTCCCGCATCCCGTGGTGGTCGGCGTCCACCAGCATCCTCACCGCCCGTACGCCGAGCCGTTCCGCCTCCCTGGGGAAGTCGTCGGAGCCGACCGGGAGGATCGACACCACGACCCCGCCCGGACGCAGCACCCGCAGTGAACGGACGGAGGTCTCGCCGCCGAGGGTGTCCAGGACGACGTCCACGTCCCGTACGGCCTCGGTGACGTCGGTCGTGCGGTAGTCGACCGGCTCGTCCACCCCGATCTCGCGCAGATAGTCGTGCTTGCCCGCGCTCGCGGTGCCGATGACGTACGCGCCCCGGGCCTTGGCGATCTGTACCGCCACATGGCCGACCCCGCCGGCCGCCGCCTGGATCAGCACCCGCTGCCCGGCGCGCAGCTCCGCCCGCTCCACCAGGGCCTGCCACGCGGTCAGCGAGACCAGCGGCAGCGCGCCGGCCTGGACGTGGTCGATGCCGGCGGGCTTGGCGGCGAAGGCGCGGGCCGGGGCGGTGACGTACTCGGCGTGCGAGCCGTGGCCGAACGGGTAGGGGAGCATCCCGAACACCTCGTCCCCGGGCCGGAAGAGGGCCACGCCGACGCCGGTCGCCTCGACCACACCGGAGACGTCCCAGCCGAGCACGTACGGCGGCTCGCCGAGGAAGAGGCCCTGGGCGCGGTGCTTCCAGTCGGTGGGGTTGACTCCGGCGGCCCGCACCCGGACCAGCACCTCGTTGGGGCGCGGCGCCGGCCGCTCCAGCTCGATCTCCTTGAGCACCTCGGGGCCGCCGAGAACGTCCTGGCCCATGGCACGCATCGTGTCAGCGGTCTTCACATCGTTCATGGTGAACCAGCGTGCCCCGGCCCGCACACCAGGGAAATGGCATGATGGTCAATCTCCGATAGGATCATGCCATGCGGCGAACGGAGCGGACGGAGCGGACGGAGCGGACGGAGCGGACGGAGCGGACGGAAGCGAAACGGCCGGCACAGGAGACGGGCGCGGGCGCGGGCGGGGAACCGGTCGCGGGCAAGGCCGTGGAGCGGGTCGTCGTCCTGGCCATGGACGGCGTCTACCCTTTCGAACTGGGCATCCCCAGCCGCATCCTCGGCGCCGCCGACGGCCGGTACGAGGTACTGACCTGCTCGGTCGACGGCCGGCCGGTGCGCACCAGCACGGACTTCACGATCGGCGTCGCCCACGGCCCGGAGGCGCTGGCGACCGCCGACACCGTGGTGGTCGCCGCGATCACGCCCGACCACGTCGCCGAGGAACTGCCCGCCGAGACCGCCGCCGCGCTCGCGCTGATCCCGTCCGGCGCGCGCATCGTCTCCATCTGCACCGGCGCCTTCGTGCTCGCTGCGGCCGGGCTGCTGGACGGGCGCAGGGCCACCACGCACTGGCATCTCGCCGACCGGTTCCGGCGCGCGTTTCCCCGGGTGGACCTCGACCCCGACGTGCTGTTCGTGGCAGACGGCCGCATCCTGACCTCGGCCGGCGCCGCCTCCGGCGTGGACCTCTGTCTGCACCTGGTCCGCGAGGACCACGGTACGGCGCTGGCGAACTTCGTGGCCCGCTGCTGTGTGGTGCCGCCCTTCCGGGAGGGCGGGCAGGCGCAGTACATCGTGCGGCCCATGCCCGAACAGAACGCCGCCGGCACCGCCGCCACCCGGGCCTGGGCCCTGGAACACCTCACCGAGCCGCTCACCCTGGCCGACCTCGCCGGGCACGCCCGGATGAGCCTGCGCACCTTCGTCCGCCGGTTCAACGACGAGACGGGGACCAGTCCCGGCCGGTGGCTGATCCAGCAGCGCGTCTCCCGGGCCCGGGACCTGCTGGAGTCCAGCGATCTGACGGTCGATCAGATCGCGGGCCGGGTGGGATTCGCCACCGGCGCGTCCCTGCGCCAGCACCTGCACGCCTCGATCGGCGTCTCCCCGCAGGCGTACCGGCGCACCTTCCAGGCGACCCGCTGACCGAGGCCCCCGCCTGCGGCCTGGGCGCGGTGAGCTCGGGCGCCGGCCGGGGGACGCATTGCTGCGTGTATGTGAACCCTCCGTGTCGTGCTGCGCCCACGTGAACTGTCTGTGTCGGCAGCCAGTTCCGCCTTGTTCCGGCGCATCGCCCACTCCTAGGTTCACTCCGGGCGCGCCGCACCGCAGGTGCTCGACTCCCTCTCGCTGCCCGCAGGTTCGTGTGCTCCTTGACAGCCGTACGCCCGCTCCGCTCCAGCCATCGCACCCACCCAGAAGGGTTTCCACCATGAGCCCGAGCGACCGATGGGACCTCGGCCGGCGGGGTTTCCTCGCCGGCGCGACCGCCGTCGCGGCAGCCGCCACCGTGCCCGCGCTCGCCCACCGCGCCGACGCCGCCGAGGTGTCCGACGCGGCGGCGAACAGACCCAACATCCTGGTGATCCTCACCGACGACCAGCCGTTGGAGACCGAGTGGGCCACGCCCCGCACGGTGGACTGGCTGGTGGACGGAGGCGTCCGGTTCAGCCACGGGCACGTCGCCACCCCGCTGTGCGCGCCGTCCCGGTCGTCCGTCTTCAGTGGCCGACACGCACGCCACCACGGGGTGCGCGACAACAGCAGCCCGTACAACCTGGACCAGTCGACGACCGTGCAGCGGCACCTCCAGGACGCCGGGTACCGGACCGGACTGTTCGGCAAGTACCTCAACGCGTGGCACAACACCGACAACCCGCCGCACTTCGAGGAGTGGCTGCTCAACGACCCGGTCACCTACAACAACGGCACGTACAACGACAACGGCACCGTCCGCGCCATCCCCGGATACAGCACGACGGTGGTGCGCGAACGCGCCCTGAAGTTCCTGGACAAGGCGGCCACCGACCCCCGGCCGTGGTTCGCCTTCGTCGCGCCGAAGGCCCCGCACGCGCCGAACACACCGGAGCCCAAGTACGCGAACACCCCGGTGCCGGAGTGGAACGGGCGGCCGTCGGTGACCGAGACGGACCGCAGCGACAAGCCGCCGTACATCCAGAACGCGAACCGCACTCTGGACGACGGCCGGACCGTGCGCCGCAACCAGTTGCGCACCCTGCTGTCGGTGGACGACACCGTGCAGGCGTTGCACGACAAGCTCGCCGACCTGGGACAGCTCCGCAACACGCTGGTCTTCTACCTCGGCGACAACGGGTACAGCTGGAGCGACCACGGCTGGGGCGCCAAGTCGGTGCCGTACCGCCCGGCGGTCGAGGTGCCGTTCTACGTGTCGTGGCCGGCCGGCGGCCTGGGCGCGGGAACCGTGGACGACCGGCTGGCCGCGAACATCGACATCGCGCCGACCATCCTCGACGCGGCGGGCATCGCCCCGAGCCCGCTGCACGACGGGCAGTCGCTGCTCGGGAACGCCCGTCGCGACCACCTGCTCGTCGAGTGGTGGCACCGGGGACCGGGCGGCAACCCGCACACCTGGTCCTCGTACAAGAGCACCACCGAGCAGTACGTCGAGTACTACACCCTGCACACCGACGACAACGGACAGCAGGTCGGCACCGGAGAGGTCGTCTTTCGCGAGTACTACGACCTGGTGAAGGACCCCTACCAGCTCACCAACCTGCTGTACGGCGCGACCCCGGCCGACGAGCGGCGGCTCGGCATCCCGGCGCTGGCGGCGAAACTCGCCGCCGACCGGGCGGCCTGAGCAGCACGGTACGCCGGCCCGACGGACGCGCCGCCGGGCCGGCATGTCGCCGAAAGCCGCCCCAACTCCCCCGCCTTCGAGGAGATTCGGTGTCCGACGCCCGACCGTCCGGCGATCCGCGTCCGTCCTGCTGCACGCCGGGCCGGAGCACTCTCGCCCTCGCGTCACCCGCGCCCCGGCCCGCGGCGGAAAGCCCGGCGGCCCGCCGCGCCCGGCGGGGCCTGGTGGCGCTGCCCGGCGGCGCGTTCCTGATGGGCGGCGACGATCCGGACGGCATCGCGGCGGACGGCGAGGGCCCGGTGCGCGAAGTGACGGTGCGGCCCTTCGAGATCTCCCGGGCGACCGTCAGCAACGCCGAGTTCGCCTCGTTCGTCAAGGAGACCGGTCACGTCACGGAGGCCGAACGCTTCGGCTTCTCCTTCGTCTTCGACGGCTTCCTCACGGCCGAAGTCCGGTCCGTCTCCGAGGCGGTGCCGGGCACACCGTGGTGGCGGGCGGTCGCCGGGGCGACGTGGCGCGCGCCGAGCGGACCGGGCTCCGACTTCCGCGCCCTGCAACAGCATCCGGTCACCCAGGTCTCCTGGCACGACGCGGCCGCGTACTGCGCCTGGTCGGGTACCCGGCTGCCCACCGAGGCGGAGTGGGAGTACGCGGCCCGGGGCGGCCTGGAGCGCAAGCGGTACCCCTGGGGCGACGAACTCGCGCCGCGGGGACGGGAGATGCTCACCATCTGGCAGGGCGACTTCCCCCGGGCGGCGCCCGGCGCGCGCAACGGCACCTCGCCGGTGCGCTCGCACCGCCCCAACGGGTTCGGCCTGCACCACACGGTCGGCAACGTGTGGGAGTGGTGCGCCGACTGGTTCAGCCCGGACCACCACCGCACCGGCCCCCGCGAGGCTCCGACCGGTCCCCCTGCCGGCACGGCACGGGTGATGCGCGGCGGCTCACACCTGTGCCACGTCTCGTACTGCAACCGCTACCGGGTCGCGGCGCGCAGTTCCAACACGCCGGACAGTTCGACGGGGAACATCGGGTTCCGGGTGGCCCGGTCGCGCTGAGGAGGTCGAGCGGGCAGGAGTGCGGCGGCAGCGGCACGTCGGACGTGCGCCGGGCGCGCCGGCCGCGGACGACGGGGGGAGCCTTCTGCTTCACGTCGGCGTCTTCCACCCCCGCGGCTTCCGGTGTCCGCTCAGAAGAGTGCCTGGCCTTCGCTGTCGGTGTCCGCGACGACCGGGCGGGGCTGGGCCGGGAGGTCGTCGAGGCGGTCGGGGCCGGCCGCGGCGGCGACGGCGGGGGCCGTCTCGGCCAGCCAGACGCTGAACCGTTCCGCGGCCTCACGGTAGGGGATCCGCGCCAGGACGCGGTGCTCGCCGGAGGGGCAGCAGTCGACGGCGACGGTGAGCACGCAGGAACGGGGCGCGTTCTGGCTCCCCGTCCAGGACACGCGCAGGACGCCGCAGGGCTTGCGTCCGCGGGGGGCGCGGTGGGTCGGCCGCAGTGATCGGCAGGCTATGTGGGCGGTCCATGCGGCGAGGTGCGGCAGGGGCAGGGTGGTGCGTGCGCGGCAGCCGGGGCAGCGGTGCCAGTGGCGGAGCCAGTCGTGGGTGTCGGTGTGGAAGAGGCGTGTGTAGTGGTTCGCCACGCGGATGTCGTTGCTGTACAGGTGGTCGGGGCGTTCCTGTGTGTTGCAGGACTGGCAGAGGGGGGCGCGGACGTAGCCGTGTTCGTGGCAGTGGTCGAGAACGGTGGCGGGCGCGGTGCGGCAGACGGCGCATGTCCACCCGGCGATCCTGCGGGAGGTGCCGGGCCTTCTGCTGAGCTGCGCGTACAGCTGGCCCTCCAGCTCTTTGTCGTACGGGCGCGGTGAGGCGGTGGCGGGGTCCTCGGGGCTGGTCGTCCGCCGACCGCCGGCGTCCCGGGCGCGTGGGGGGCGGGACGGCTCGGTGGCGGCTGTGCCTGCCCGGTGGGTCCTCGCGGCTCGCACCCACTGCGTCTCGGTGTGCTCGGCCGCGTCGAGCAGTCTGACCACGGCGCGCGGCAGCCACCAGGTGGGCCGCGTCCCGTCGCGGGTCTGCTCCACGAGGATCCGCCGCCAGTCGATCCCCGCCAGAGGGTGCGGCCGGTCCGCTGCCCGACCCGCTGTCCGCTCGGGGCCGCCCCGCTGCGTCAGTTCCCGCTCGATGCGCCGGCGCCACCGCAGCGCTGTCTCCTCGTCGCGCCCCTGCCCAGGTGTTCCACGGAACGGGCCGATGCGGACCAGATCCCGCCGGTCCACCCGGATCGCGCTCAGTTCCGCGGCCGCCCGGCGTACCTCGGTCTCCGCCACGGTCCACTGACCGCTGTCCGCCCTCACCGTCGTCACCGCCCGGTCGCCGAGCAGGACGTATCCCGCTCGGACGCCGGCAGGAGAGCGGGTGAATGCCCCGGAAGCGGTCGGCACGGCACTGCCCGCCGTCACCTCGACCCACAGGGCGTCCGCGGCGCCCAAGGAGATCAGGCCATGGTGACCGGGCATGACGCGCTCTGACATGACGACAGGCTATCCGCCCGCTCCACGGGCGGGACAGCTCCCGCCATCGCCGTTCCGGCCGCGCTGCGGTTCGAGTGCCTCAGCTCGGGACCGGCCCGCCGGCCGCCGCCACCGCGCCCTCCCGGTACCGCTGCGGACTGACACCCCGGTCGGGTCGATTCAGGTCTCCGACCGGAGCCTGTCCAGCTCGCTGCCGATCGCCTCCCGAAGTGCGTCATGCCGGGGACCGAGCCTGAACTCCTCCTCACCCCACCGTTCCCGCGGATAGCGCCATACTGGGGCGCCCACCACATCGGCCGGCTCCCACGCGTACCGCGGCCACACATGTGCGTGCAGGAACGAGTCCGTGTTCCCCAGGATCTCCAGGTTGACCCGCCGGAACGACCGATCCAGCCGCCCGCAGACGCGCTCGACCGCTTCCCCGAGCCGGTCCATGTCGGACAGGAACGACAGCCGCTTCGCTCTCGGCAGGTCCGACAGCCGCTGCACAGCGGGGTCGTCGACGAGCAGCACCGAGTAGCCCGGCAGGAACTGGACATCCCCGATCACCGCGAACCCCGACGTCAACCGCCGCAGCACGGTGGGGTTCTCACCCCTCAGCGCGGCTCCGATCCGATCCGCCCGCCAGTCGTCAGTCATGGCCGAAACCTATTGCGGCGATCAAGCGCGCGTCAGCCGGAACCGGTACCCGGTCGATGACCGCTGCCGACGCGTACTCCTCGGCCGCCTCGCCACCAGTGGCGGGACGGACAGGGCGCACCTGCCCCACGCCTCCGCATCCCGGACCCGGACCCGGACCCGGACGTATTGCGTTGGAGCACACCCCAACTCATAGGTTCGCGGACATGCGATACATCAAACTCGGGACGACCGGACTGGAAGTCTCCGCCATCGCCCTCGGCTGCATGAGCTTCGGCGAGCCGGACCGGGGCGGCGAGCCCTGGTCGCTGGGCGCGGACGCCGGCCGGGACATCATCAGGCAGGCCCTTGAGGGCGGCGTCAACCTCCTCGACACGGCCAATGGGTACAGCGCCGGAAGCAGCGAGGAGATCGTCGGCCGGGCGGTCAAGGACTTCGCCCGGCGCGAGGAGGTCGTTCTCTCCACCAAGGTCTGGATGCGGATGCGCCCCGGCCCGAACGGCGCCGGGCTGTCCCGCAAGGCGATCTTCGCCGAGCTAGACGCCTCCCTGAAGCGACTGGGGACCGACTACATCGACCTGTACCAGATCCACCGCTGGGACTACGACACCCCGATCGAGGAAACCCTCGAGGCGCTGCACGACGTGGTCAGGTCCGGCAAGGTCCGTTACATCGGGGCCTCTTCCATGTACGCCTGGCAGTTCGCCAAGGCCCTATACCTGGCTGACCTGCACGGCTGGACCCGGTTCGTGTCGATGCAGGACCACTACAACCTCATCCACCGGGAAGCGGAGCGGGAGATGCTCCCGCTCTGCGCCGACCAGGGCATCGGCGTGATCCCGTGGAGCCCGCTGGCGCGGGGCAGGCTGACGCGGGTCCGGGACGCCGCCACGGCGCGTGCCGCGACAGACCCGGGCGGCGAGATCCTCTACCGCGACGGGGACCAGGCAGTGGCCGAGCGCGTCCATGCGATCGCGGGCAGGCGGGGTCTGTCCCCGGCCCAGGTCGCCCTGGCCTGGGTCATGCGCAACCCGGTGGTGACCTCGCCCATCGTCGGGGTCACCAAGCCGGCCCAGCTGGCCGACGCTATCGCCGCCGTGGACGTCGAACTCGACGAAGAGGAGGCCGCCTACCTGGAGGAGCCCTACCAGCCGCACGAGACCGCCTACCTGGAGGAGTCCTTCTACAAGCCGCGCCCGGGGGCGGACTCCCGGTAGTCCCGGTGTCGGCCTGGCGTGCGGGGGCGCCGCGGGGCCGCCTCGGCGCGGGAAGAGTCGGCGGCCCCGTGACCCGTCCGGGGGCCCGGCGGCCTGGGGCGAAGGGCCGGCCCCGGTTGCGGGCCGAGCCGACAGCGGGGAGTCTCGCTCTGTCCCCGCCCCGGGACGCGGACGGTGCAGGAGGCGGTGTGGATGAAGGCGATCACGGTCGTGCCCGGCGAAGCCGGACGCGTACGGGTCGAAGAGGTCCCCGAGCCCCCGGAGCGGGACGGCGCGCTGCTGGTGGAGGGGCGGCTCCTCGGGATCTGCGGGACGGACCTCGACATCGTCGAGCACGGTTACGGGTGGCTGCCGCACGGCCAGGACCGGCTGGTGATCGGGCACGAATCGCTGGGCGCCGTCCTGGAGGCGCCGCCGGACAGCGGGTTCTCGCCCGGCGATCACGTCGTGGGGATCGTGCGGCGGCCCGACCCCGAGCCGTGCGCCCCGTGCTCCCAGGGCGAATGGGACTTCTGCCGCAACGGCCGCTACACCGAACGCGGCATCAAGGAACGCGACGGCTACGGCTCGCAGCGCTGGCGGGTGGAGCCGGAGTTCGCGGTGCGCGTCGATCCCGCTCTCGGCGACTGCGGAGTGCTGCTGGAACCGGCCTCGGTGCTGGCCAAGGCCTGGGAGCAGACCGACCGCATCGTCGCGCGCTCCTCCTGGCGGCCCCGTACCGCCCTGGTCACCGGGGCCGGGCCGATCGGGTTGCTGGCCGCCCTGATGGGGGTGCGGCGGGGGCTGGAGGTGCACGTCCTGGATCTGGAGGACCGGCCGCCCAAGAGCACGCTCGCCCGTGACGTGGGAGCGGTGTTCCACACCGGTGACGTGCGTGCCGCCGGCGTCGCGCCGGACGTCGTGATCGAGTGCACGGGCCACGGCCCGCTCGTCTTCGACGCGACGAAGGCCGCCACCCCGAACTCGGTCGTCTGTCTCACCGGCATCTCCGGCGGATCGGCGCCCGCCCCCGTCAGCACCGACGAGGCCAACAACCGCCTGGTGCTCGGCAACACCGTCGTCTTCGGCACCGTCAACGCCGCCCGCCGCCACTACGAACAGGCCGCCCGAGCCCTGGCCGAGGCCGACCGCGCCTGGCTGGAACGCCTCATCACCCGCAAGGTCCCGATGGACTCGTACGCGGAGGCCCTGCGCAAGCACCCGGACGACGTCAAGGTCGTGGTCGACCTGCGGGCTTGAGCGCGCGGCCGTACCGGACGGCCCCGCGTCCCTCCGACAGTCCCGCCTCCCTCCGACAGTCCCGCCTCCCTCCGACGTCCCCGCGTCCCTCCGACGGACCGGCGGAGCTGGCCGGACCGGGGAAACGTGCCGAGACTCGGCGTGGAGCCCGCCGCCGGAGCCGGCGTACCCACCCTGTCGGGACGGCGCCCCGCCGGTGCCCACGTGCCGTACGGCCCTGCCCCCCGCGGACGCGGCGGGCCGCCGCTCCCAGCCGAGGAGAACGACGCATGCAAGCTTTCACCACGGAGCCGGGGGTCCGCGGACCGCTGGAGGCGATCCCCGCCGCCGGGAAGCGGAAGATCCTGCGCTGGGCGGCGACGATCGCGATCGGCGGCTTCCTCTTCGGCTACGACACCGGCGTCGTCTCCGGGGCGCTGCTCTTCATCACCCGCGACTTCGGCCTGACCGCCGCCCAGCAGGGCAGCATCGTGAGCGTCCTGCTGATCGGGGCGATGGCGGGCGCGCTGGCGGCGGGCCGCGTCGCCGACCGCCTGGGCCGGCGCAGGACCCTGGCCCTGGAAGGCGTCGTGTTCGTCATCGGCACCCTGATCGCGATCTCCGCCGGCGGATACGGCATGCTGCTGGCCGGCCGCGTGGTGCTGGGGCTGGCCGTCGGCGGCGCCTCCGCGACCGTGCCCGTCTACCTCTCGGAGATCGCCCCCGCCGAGATCCGGGGGCGGATCCTCAGCGCCAACCAGCTCATGATCACGGTCGGCATCCTCGTCTCCTACCTGATCGACCTGGCCTTCTCCGCCAGCGGCGACTGGCGCGCCATGTTCGCGGTCGGCCTGATCCCGGGCGCCGCCCTCACCCTCGGCGCGCTGCTCCTCGTGCCCGAATCACCCGTATGGCTGATCCGCAACCACCGCACCGGCGAAGTGCGGGAACTGCTCGTGTCGGTGGCCGGCGAACAGCGGGCCGACCAGCTGATCGCCAGGTTCCGGCACCGACGGGAGGAGCGGCGGCGCGCCGAGGGCTCCGGCGAGCCGGTGTCCCGGGGCTGGCGCGCCCTGACCGCGCCCGCCGTCCGCCCCGCGCTGATCGTGGGCGTCACGCTGGCCGTGATCCAGCAGTTCGGCGGTATCAATACGATCATCTACTACGCGCCGACCATCATCCAGAACACGGGGCTGACCGCGTCGAACTCGATCTTCTACTCGGTGTTCATCGGCCTGATCAACCTCGCCATGACCCTGGTGTCCATCAGATGCGTGGACCGGCTCGGCCGCCGGAAGCTGATGATCGGATCGCTGCTCGGGATGCTCGTCACCCTGGCTCTCCTCGGCCTGAGCTTCGTGGCCACGTTGCCGTCCGTGCTCTCGCTCGTCTTCATGATCCTCTACATCGCCGCCTACGCCGCCGGTGTGGGCCCGGTGTTCTGGGTGCTGGTGGGCGAGGTCTTCCCGCCCTCCGAGCGGGCCGTCGGGTCGAGCGCGTCCACGACGGTCAACTGGCTGTCGAACTTCGTGGTGAGCCAGGCGTTCCTGCCGCTGGCCGGTGTGCTCGGACAGGGGCAGACGTTCTGGCTCTTCGGGGTGGTCTGCCTGCTCGGACTGGGCTTCGTCGCCCGCTTCGTCCCCGAGACGAAGGACCGCGACTACGACGCCGTCGACGCCGACCTCCAGTCCCGCTTCGGACGCCGCCCGGGGTCCGCCGCGCTCAGGCAGCGAGGTTGACGCGGGCCCCCTGGCCCCGGCGTCCGCGCGCGGCGATCCGGCGGGCCGCGGCCCGCGCGCGTCGGGCGGCCCGGGCCGCCTGCCGTCGGGTGACCGGGAGCCTGTGGCCCGTCGCGCAGCAGACGGCGGCCGCCACCCTGTCCTGGTGGATCGCCAAACACGTCATCCACCATCACCAGCCGGTCTTCGCCCCCATCACGACCCTCGTCGCGCTGAACACCTCGCGTGGCGGGCGCGGCACGAACGCGGTGCGGTTCGTCGCGGGCGTCGTCGCGGGCGTCCTCGTCGCCGAGGCGGCCGTCGCCCTGCTCGGCGACGGATACCCCACCGTGGCGCTCGCCGTCTTCCTGGCGATCCTCGCTGCCCTGGTGGTCGGCGGCGAACGCGTCACCATCGCCCAGGCGGCCGTGAGCGCCGTCATCGCCGTCGGCACCGGCATCCAGGCCGGCTCGAACCGGGTCGTGGACGCGCTCCTCGGCGCGGGCGTGGCCCTGCTCTTCAGCCAGCTGCTGTTCCCCGCCCACCCGCTCGCCCTGCTGCGCCGCGCCGAGTCCGTCACGCTCGCCGAGCTGGCGGGAGCGCTGGCCCTGACCGCACGGGCCCTGGAGGGCGGCGACACCGCACAGCGGGAGTGGACCTGGGAGCATCTGCGCCCCGCCTACACCCGGCTGGCCGAACTCGGCGAGGCCCGCGCCGACGCCGCCACGGCCGCCCGGCGCTCGCCCCTGTGGTGGGGCCGCCGGGAGCCCATCGAGCGGGAGACCCGGTACGCGGCCGGACTGGACCTGCTGGGCGCGAGCTGTCTGACGTGCACCCGGACGCTCTTCGCCCTGGACGCCCGTGGCCGGGCCGCGTTCACTCCGGCCGTCGGGGCGCTGTCGGACACGCTGCGGCGGCTCGCCGCCGCCCCCGGCGACCACGCGGTACGGCAGCGGGGCGCGGAAGGCGCCCTCAGGGCCGCCGCCCTCGCACCCGCCCCGGCGGCCGGGGAACCCGTCGAGCGCGCCGCGGCCGCCACCGGCTTCACGATGGTCGTCCTCGACGTCCTCGCCTTCGTCGGCGTCCCGGCCGGCGAGGCCCGGGAGGCCGTCCGCGCCCGAACCGCCCGGGTCCGGGTCGGCGCCCCGCCGACGCTCCGGTGGACCGCCGGACCGCGCCTCGGCGGCGCCCTCCGGCGCCGCCGCTGAACGACGGCCCGAAGGTGTCGGCCTAGGGACTGTTCGGGGTTCGGATCTTGTCGAGGCTCCATGGTGGGCCGGTCCGGGCTGGTAGAACTCG